>NZ_JBFTER010000023.1:0-51794 GCF_047229345.1 Cellulomonas jepli
GGGCGGCACCGGGCGCGCCGCCGTCGGGTCGCGCGCCGGCCTCGCCCGGCGCCCGCACCAGCAGCATGACCTCGTAGGCGCCCCCGCCGTCGCCCAGGCCGTGCGCGCCGGTCCCGCCGTCGGCGGCACCCTCGCCCTCCGCCGCGTGCGGGTGCGTGCCCGCCGTCGGGAGCCAGCCGAGGTCGGGGGCCGCGTCGCCCTCCCCCACGACGACGCCGCCGAGCGCGTCGAGCAGCACGAGCAGCGCGCACGCGCCCGCGTCGACCACCTGCGCGGCGCGCAGCACCGGGTGCTCGGCGCTGATCCGCCCGAGCGCGGCGTGCCCCTCGCCGAGCGCCGCCGTCAGCACGTCCGCGAGCACCGCGCCGCGGTGCGCCGCCGCGGTCGCCGACCGGGCGACGACCTCGGCGAGCGTCAGGACCGTGCCCTCCTGCGGCTCGGCCACCGCGGAGCGCGCCGCGTCCGCAGCCGAGGTGAGCGCCCGAGCGAGGTCGCCCGGCCCGGCCGACGCCGGGAGGGCCCGGGCCAGGCCGGCGAGGTACTGGCTCACGATGACGCCCGAGTTGCCGCGTGCCGCGAGCAGCGCCCCGTGCGCGAAGCGGCGCGCGACCGCGTCGGCCCCCGCCTCGACCGGCCCGCTCCCCGCACCGTCGCGCGCGAGCGCCTCGGAGCCCCCCGCGACCGTGAGGTAGACGTTGGTCCCCGTGTCGGAGTCCGCCACGGGGAAGACGTTGACGGCGTCGACCCGTGCGCGCGCAGCAGCGAGCGCCGTGGTCGCGGCGGCAGCCCACGCGCGCAGCGCCGTCCCGTCGAGCCGCTCCAACCGCCCGTGCTCCGTTCTCGTCGACGTGCGCCCCTCGTCCGCGTGCGACGGCACGCAGGCGACTCGCGTGCGCTCCGGTCGTCCCGCGAGCGCGCGAGGGCCGTCGCCGCGCGACGCGTGCCCACACGATGCCCCATCCCGCCGACATTTGGGTCGTGGCTCGGCCATGGGCTAGTCTTTCCAGGTTGCCCGGCAGGTCCGCCGCCGGGCGCAGGTGGTGCAGGTCCGTCCCGCACGGTCCCGCGTCGTCCTCACGGACGGTGCGGAGCGCACCATCCGACCCAGACTTCGCCGCGAGAGCGGCGTGCTCGACCGAACCAGGAGAAGACCGTGGCTGCCACCTGCGACGTCTGCGCCAAGCGCCCGAGCTTCGGGCACAGCGTCTCGCACTCCCACGTGCGCACCAAGCGCCGTTGGAACCCGAACATCCAGCGTGTCCGCGCCGTCGTGGCGGGCGCCCCCAAGCGCCTCAACGTCTGCACGTCGTGCCTCAAGGCCGGCAAGGTGCAGCGCGCGGTCTGACCGCTCCCGGACGCCTGACGGTCGCTCGGCCGTCACCGAAGGCCCACGAGGTCGACATCTCGTGGGCCTTCGTGCTGCCCGCGCGGTGTGGCATCGTGAGCCCATGGTGCAGCAGATCGAGGAAGTCACCGTCCGTGTCGCCGACGCCGCGGACGCGGAGGCCATCGCCCGCGTGCACGTGAGGTCGTGGCAGGAGGCCTACGTCGGGATCCTGCCGGCGGACTACCTCGAGTCGCTCGACCTCGAGGCCCGTGCCCGCCGCTGGGCGGAGGACCTCCGCGACGGCCCGCAGCAGCACGTCCGCACGTGGCTCGCGCAGGCCGGCTCCGAGGTCGTGGGCTTCCTGACGCTGGGCCCGAGCCGCGACGAGGACGCCGGGCGGCTGGACCTCGAGATCTACGCCGTGTACCTCGACCCGCAGCGCTGGGGGCAGGGCGTGGCCCGTGACCTCCTGCGCACGGTCGTCAGCGAGGTCGACCGGCACATCGCGATCTCGCTGTGGGTCGCCGCCGCGAACGAGCGCGCCCGGCACTTCTACCGGCGCAACGGCTTCCAGGCCGACGGCACCGAGCGCTACGAGACGGTGGGCGGCATCGAGCTCCTGCAGGTGCGCTACCGGCGGCCCGGCGCCGCCCACTGAGCCCTACCGCCGTCGGGCACGCAGCAGATCCGCGACACCGCTCGGCCGGGGCGCGCTTGCCCGCCTGGGCACGCTCGCCCGGCCCGGGTGCCCCGCGATGCCGTTGCGTTCAGGTCGTGCACCAGCGCTCGCTCCCCCACGCGTGACACGGCGGTGCGGAGCCCGACGGGGGCGCTCACCGCGCGAAGTGGTCCCAGCCGGACGTCCGCACGCCCGGTGCACGGCCCTCGACGAGCACCCCGGCGGTGCCGCTCCCGACGGCGGCCACCCGCCCCACCGCGCGGAACGGCGGAGGCAGGTCGGTCCCCGGCGGGAACGTCGCCAGGAGCCCGTGGTCCTCGCCGCCGGTGAGCACCCACTCCCGCGGATCGGCGCCGAGCAGCGCGGCGGCCTCCGCGACACGCTCGAGGTCGTCCACGAACCCCGTGCCGGGGTCGTCGAGGTCGAGCACGACGTCGCTGGCCCGCGCGATCCGCCCCGCGTCGCGCAGCAGCCCGTCGGACACGTCGAGCATGGCGGTCGCCCCCGCGTCCGCCGCAGCGGGGCCGGCTGCCAGCGGCGGGTCGGGCCGCAGGTAGGCCTCGACGAGCCCCGCGTCGGCGTCGGCTCGGTCCGCGAGCAGGAGCTCCAGCCCGGCGGCCGAGCGGCCCTGCACACCGGCGTGCGCGACGACGTCGCCCTCCCGTGCCCCCGAGCGCAGCACCGGCGCACGCCCCGCGAGGTCGCCGTGCACGGTGACGGAGACGACGACGACGGGCCCGCCCGACAGGTCCCCGCCGACGACGCCGACGTCGAGCGGCGAGCACGCCGCCCCGAGCCCGCGCGCGAGCCCGGTCACCCAGGACGCCGGCAGGTCGCCCGGCGCGACGAGGGCCACGACGAGCGCGGTCGGCACGGCACCCATCGCCGCGACGTCCGCGAGGTTCTGCGCGGCCGCCCGGCGCCCGACGTCCTCCCCGCTCGACCAGTCGCGGCGGAAGTGCCGGCCCTCGACCAGGACGTCGGTCGAGACGACGACCCGCCCGTCCGGTGCGCGCACGACGGCCGCGTCGTCGCCCGGCGGCACGAGGGTCCGGGAGCCGCGCGGCAGGTGCGGGAAGATCCGCGCGAGCAGCTCGTCCTCGGACAGGTCGGCCACGGTCGGCTCGTCGGGGGCGGTCACGACCAGCACGCTATCCGGCCCGTGCGGTGGTCGGCGCACGCGGGTCCGAGAGGTCGCCGGCGGCGGGTTAGCGTGTGGGCGTGCGCCACCGATCCCTGTCCCCGCTCGTTCGCGGCTCCCGCCACGGGACGGTGCGGCGCGGGGCGGTGCGGCGCGGCTCCGGGCCCGCGGCAGTCATGGTCGTCGCGCTCCTCGCCGGCTGCGCACCCACCGTCTCGGTCGCGGAGGCCCCGTACGGCCACGACCCCGCGTGCGCACGCGTCGTGCTCGCCCTGCCCGACGAGCTCGGGGGGCTGCCCCGGCTCGCGACGTCGAGCCAGGCGAGCACCGCGTGGGGCACCGCGACGGCGCCCGTCGTGCTGCGCTGCGGGGTCGAGCCGCCGGGGCCGACGACCGACCGGTGCGTGACCGTCGAGACGCCGAGCGGCCCGAGCATCGACTGGCTCGCGGTGCCCGCGGAGGACGACGGTGGTGCCGGTGCGGACCGGGGTGACGCGGGCGACGACGCGGGGGACGACGCCGGGGGCTCCGGTCTCGCGGAGGGCGTGACCGACTGGACCTTCACGACGTACGGCCGGGCGCCGGCGATCGAGGTGGTGGTGCCTGCGGAGGTCGTCTCGGGCCGCTCGACGTCGTTCCTCGACCAGCTCGGCCCGGCCGTCGACCTGCTCGAGCCCGAGCGCACCTGCCTCGGGCTGACCGGCTGACGCGGCGACCTGCTCGACCCCGGGCGCGCGCGTCGTCCACCGCGCACCGGCGGGTACGGTGTGCGCCGTGCAGACGAGCGTCATCGCCCCGGACGACCCCCGCGCCGCCGACGTGCGCCGGCTCCTGGAGCGCCACCTCGAGCTGATGAACGCGCAGAGCCCGCCCGAGGACGTCCACGCGCTCGACGTCGACGGGCTCGTCGACCCGTCCGTGACGTTCGTCAGCCTGCGCTCGGAGGGCACCCTGCTGGGGGTCGCGGCGCTCAAGCAGCTCGACGCGACGCACGCCGAGGTCAAGTCGATGCACACCGCCGAGGAGGCCCGCGGGCGTGGCGTCGGGCGGGCCCTGCTCGACCACCTGCTCGTCCTCGCCCGCGAGCGGGGCCTCGAGCGCGTGAGCCTCGAGACGGGGTCGCAGCCCGGCTTCGCCCCGGCCCGCGCGCTGTACGCCCGCGCGGGCTTCGCGGAGTGCGGACCCTTCGCCGACTACCTCCCGAGCCCGCACAGCACGTTCATGACCCGCGTCGTCGACCCCCGCCCGGGAGCCGTGCCGCAGACCGCCGGGACGGCTCGGGCGTCGAGGCCCGAGCCCGCCTGACCGGCACGCGAGCCCGTCCCACCCACGGCTCACCGCCTCGTCGGCGCAGCCCGGCCGGACGCGTCCGCGCGACCGGGCCGAGCGCGTCGGCGCAGCCGCGTCAGCGCAGCCCGGTCGGCCGCTCGAGCGCGAGCCGCAGGAGCTCGTCGATCAGGTCCGGGTACGTGAGCCCCGTCGCCTCCCACATGCGCGGGTACATCGAGAAGGGCGTGAACCCGGGCATGGTGTTGATCTCGTTGACGACGACCTCGCCGTCCGGGGTCACGAACACGTCGACGCGCGCGAGACCCTCGCAGCTGACGGCCTCGAAGGTGCGGACGGCGACGTCCTGGACCCGTTCGACGAGGTCCCCGGGCAGGTCCGCGGGGCAGGTCAGCTCGACCGCGCTCTCGTCGAGGTACTTGGCCTCGAAGTCGTAGAACCCGTTCTTGGCGTCGCTCACGACGATCTCGCCCGGCAACGACGCCCGGGCCCGCGCGCCGTGGCGACCACCGAGCACCGCGCACTCGATCTCCCGGCCGACGATGCCGGTCTCGACGAGCACCTTGGGGTCGTGCACCTCGGCCGCGGCGACGGCGGCGGGCAGGTCCGCGAGGTCGTCGACCCGGGAGATCCCGAGGCTCGAACCGGCGCGTGCGGGCTTGACGTACACGGGCAGCCCGAGGCCCCGGACCTGATCCGTGAACCCCGCGGGGTCCCGGGCGAAGTCGCCGGGCCGGAGCACCACGAACGGTGCGACCGGCAGCCCCTGGCCCGCGAGAACGAGCTTCATCACGTGCTTGTCCATGCCGACGGCCGACGCGAGCACCCCGGCGCCGACGTACCGTACGTCCGCGAGCTCGAGCATGCCCTGGAGCGTGCCGTCCTCCCCGAACGGGCCGTGCAGCAGGGGGAACACCACGTCGACCTGCCCGATGTCCTGCGGCAGCAGCCCGGCCTCGAGCACCCGGACCGCGTCCTCGTCGGCGGCCTGCGGCAGGAGCACCCGCCGCGGCCCGTCCACGACCTCGGGGAGCCGGCCGTCGACGATCGACCACAGGTCCGGGTCGTCCTCGACCAGGACCCAGCGACCGCCGGGCGTGATGCCGACCGGCAGGACGTCGTAGCGGCTCCGGTCGATCGCCCGGAGCACGCCGCCGGCGGTCGCGCAGCTGATCGCGTGCTCCCCGGAACGGCCGCCGAACAGCAGCAGCACGCGCGGGCGCGGCCCGGTCGCAGGGACGTCGAGCGGGGGCGGGGTCGTCTCCATCGCGCCCGACCCTACCGGCCCCCGCGGTGCCCCGGACGCCGTCCGGGACCCGCACCGCGACTACCCTGAGGGCGTGCTCGACGACCGCTCCCCAGCCCACCCCTCCGTCGCCCCCTCGACCCTCGCGGTCACCGCCGGGCGCCCGCCCCGCACCGCCGGGGCGCCGCTCAACCCGCCGGTCGTGCTCACGTCGACGTTCGTCTCGACGGGGGTCCCGGGCCCGGGCGACCCGCTGTACGGCCGCATCGACACGGAGGCCTGGCACCCCTTCGAGGAGACGCTCGGACAGCTCGAGGGGTCGACGCACCCGGCGCTCGTCTTCGCCTCGGGCATGGCCGCGATCGCCGCCGCCCTCTCGCTCGTGCCCCCGGGTGGCCGCCTCGTGATGCCGCGGCACGCCTACCAGGTGTCCCTGGGCTACGCCCGCGACCTCGCGGAGCGCTCGGGCGTCGAGGTGGTGCTCGTCGACATCGACCGGACCGACGAGGTCCTCGCGGCCGTGCGCGGCGACGCCAGCGGCCGCGCGGCCGACCTGCTGTGGGTCGAGTCCCCCACGAACCCGATGCTCGAGGTCGCCGACCTGCCTGCGCTGATCGCGGGCGCGCACGACGCCGGCGCGCTCGTCGCGGTCGACAACACGTTCGCGACGCCGCTCGTCCAGCGTCCGTTCGAGCACGGCGCGGACGTCGTCGTGCACTCGGTCACCAAGTACCTCGCGGGCCACAGCGACGTCGTGCTCGGCGCCGCCCTCGCGGACGACGACGACCTGCACGCGCGGCTGCACGCCTACCGCACGATGCACGGCGGCATCGCCGGCCCGTTCGAGGTCTGGCTCGCGCTGCGCGGCGTGCGCACGCTCGCGCTGCGGGTCGAGCGCGCCCAGGCCAACGCCGCGGAGCTCGCCCGCCGGCTCGCGGAGCACCCTGCCGTCGCGCTCGTGCGCCACCCGAGCCTGCCGGACGACCCGGGCCACGCGCGCGCCACCGCGCAGATGGACGGCTACGGCGCGATCCTCGGGGTCGTGCCCCGGGGCGGGGTAGCCGCCGCGGACGCGGTCGTCGACGCGGTGCGGCTGTGGGTGCCCGCGACGAGCCTCGGGGGCGTCGACTCGATGCTCGAGCGCCGCCGCCGGTTCGCCACCGAGTCGCTCACGGTCCCCGAGGACCTGCTGCGGCTCTCGGTCGGCATCGAGGACGTCGAGGACCTGTGGGCGGACCTCGACCAGGCGCTCACCGCCGCGCAGGGCACCGAGGGCTGACGGGGCGGGACCGGGGCGACCGACCGGCGACCCGCGTCGACCGAGGCCTGCGACCGGCAGGAGCCGCGACCGCAGAGCCGTCCACCCTCGGCGGCGTCGTCGGCGTCGGCCGAGCGGTCAGACGCCCTCGGCCTTGTGCGGCCGGGCGAGCAGCAGGCTCGCGAGCCGGTCCACGGGCAGGCCCTCGTGCACGACCTGCACGACGGCCGCGGTGATCGGCATCTCGACGCCCACGCTCGTCGCGAGCTCGAGGACCGAGCGCGAGCTCTTGACGCCCTCGGCGGTCCCCCCGGTCGCCTCGATGGCCTGGGCGAGCGTCATGCCCTGCCCGAGGTGCACGCCGAGCGTGTGGTTGCGCGAGTCCGGAGACGCGCACGTGGCCATGAGGTCGCCCATGCCCGCGAGGCCGGGGAACGTGTCGGCGTCGGCCCCGAGCGCGAGGCCCAGGCGCGTGATCTCGACGAGGCCGCGCGTGATGACGGTCGCCATGGTGTTGAACCCGAGCCCCCGGCCCTGCGACATCCCGACCGCGAGCGCGATCACGTTCTTGACCGCGCCACACAGCTCGACGCCCACGACGTCGTCGTTGGTGTAGGGCCGGAAGTACGACGACGCGCACGCCTGCGCGACGAGACGCGCGGTCGCGTCGCTCGACGACGCCACGACGGTCGCGGTGGGCTGGCGCTGCGCGATCTCGCGCGCGAGGTTGGGCCCGGACACGACCGCGACCCGCTCGTCGGGGAGCCCGAGCGCCTCGGCGACGACCTGGCTCATGCGCCGGTCGGTCGCGAGCTCGACGCCCTTCATGAGCGAGACGGCGACTGCGCCGGCCGGGAACGCGTCGCGCAGCGGCTCGAGCGCGGCGCGGGCGCTCTGCGACGGGATCGCGATCGCCACCAGGTCGGCGTCCGCGAGGGCCGCGCGCGCGTCCGTCGTCGCGGTCACGCCGTCGGGCAGCCGGACGCCCGGGAGGTAGGCCTCGTTGCGGTGCTCGCGCGCGATCTGCTCGCACGTCGCGGCGCTGCGCCCCCAGACGGTGACGTCGCAGCCGGCGTCGGCCAGCACGGCCGCGAACGTCGTCCCCCAGGCGCCCGAGCCCAGCACCGTGGCCCGCACCGCGCGCTCCCCCGTCGCCCGCTCCGTCACGGGGTCCCCGGCTTCGCCGCGGCGTCGCCGCCCTGCTCACCGGGCGGTGCCTCCGGCAGCACGCCGCTCACGGGCGAGCCGGGCAGCTCGCCGCTCGGCTGCTCGCCGACCCGCTCGTCGGCCTCGGTCCCGGTCGGGGTCTGGGTCGAGGTCGAGGCCTCGGTCTCGGTCGGGGTGGCGGGCACGGTCCCGGTCGTAGGCGCGGTCCCGGTCGGCGTGCCGCCCGTCGTCCCGGTCGGTGCGGCGGCAGACCCGCCGTTCGCCTTGGCGCGGCGCATGTCGTAGCGCACCTCGGGCGCCTTCTCGCCGCGGATCCCCTCGAGGAGGACCGTGATCGCCGCCATGATCCGCTCGGTGGCCTCGCGCAGCGTCGCGGTGTCCTGCGGGCGCCCGTAGAGGTCGTCGAGCACGACGGGCGGCCCGGCGACGACCGTGACCTTCTTGCGCGGGAACGGCTTGAGCACCTTCGAGTACCGCCCGAGCACGTCCTGCGGCCCCCACTGCGCGACCGGGATCACCGGGACCTGCGTGGTGAGCGCGAGGCGCGCGACGCCGGTCTTGCCGCTCATCGGCCACAGCGCGGGCTCCCGCGTGAGGGTGCCCTCGGGGAACACCGCGACGCACTCGCCGTCGCGCAGCGCCTGGACGCCCGCCTCGAGCGAGCGCCCGGCGTCGCTGCTGCCCCGGTACACGGGGATCTGGCCGGTCGCGTGCAGGATCTTGCCGAGCACGGGCACCCGGAACAGCGGGTCCTTCGCGAGGATGCGCGGCGCGAACCCGGCGTCCCACAGGTAGTGCGCGAACGTGAGCGGGTCGATCTCGGTCATGTGGTTGGACGCCGCGATGAAGCCGCCGGAGGTCGGCAGGTGCTCGGTCCCGTGCCAGTCGGTCCGGGTCATCGAGCTCATCAGCGGCCGCACGACGTGGGCGACGTTGCGGTAGGTGCGGTTCGACCGCTTCGGTGCTGGCACGCTGAGGGATGCTACCCGTCCCGCTCGCGGCGAGCGTGTGCCGCGTCCGTGCCGGGTGCACCGCGAGCCCGCACCGGGCAGGTGCGGGCTCGCGGGCCGGGCTGGGGACGGGCCGGTGTCAGTCGCGGCTGAAGTCCGCGCCGAGGGCGCCGAGCTTGTCCATGAAGTGCTCGTACCCGCGGTCGATCAGGCTGATCCCCCGCACGGACGAGGTGCCCTTGGCGGCGAGCGCCGCGATGAGGTGGCTGAACCCGCCGCGCAGGTCCGGGACCTCGATCTCGGCGGCCGCGAGCGGCGTCGGCCCGGAGATGACGGCCGAGTGGTAGAAGTTGCGCTGCCCGAACCGGCAGGGCCGGCCACCGAGGCACTCCTTGTACACCTGGATCGTCGCGCCCATGCCGCGCAGCGCGTCCGTGAACCCGAAGCGGTTCTCGTAGACCGTCTCGTGGACGATCGACAGACCGGTCGCCTGCGTGAGCGCGACGACGAGCGGCTGCTGCCAGTCGGTCATGAAGCCGGGGTGCACGTCGGTCTCGAGGACGATCGAGCGCAGGTCGCCGCCGGGGTGGAAGAACCGGATGCCGTCGTCGTCGACCACGAACTCGCCGCCGACCTTGCGGAAGGTGTTGAGGAACGCCGTCATCTCCGGCTGGGTCGCCCCGCGCACGTAGATGTCGCCGCCCGTCGCGAGCGCCGCCGACGCCCACGAGGCGGCCTCGATGCGGTCCGAGAGCGCGGTGTGCTGGAAGCCGTTGAGCCGGTCGACGCCCTCGATGCGGATGACCCGGTCGGTGTCGACCGAGATGATCGCGCCCATCTTCTGCAGGACGTTGATCAGGTCCATGATCTCGGGCTCGATCGCCGCGTTCGAGAGCTCGGTGAGCCCCTCGGCGCGCACGGCCGTGAGCAGCAGCTGCTCCGTGGCCCCGACGCTCGGGTACGGCAGGGCGATCTTGGTGCCCTGGAGGCGGCGCGGCGCCCGGATGTGGATGCCGCCCTCGCGCTTGTCCACGACCGCACCGAACTGGCGCAGGATGTCGAGGTGGTAGTTGATCGGGCGGTCGCCGATCCGGCAGCCGCCGAGGTCGGGGATGAACGCCTCGCCGAGCCGGTGCAGCAGCGGTCCGCAGAACAGGATCGGGATGCGGCTCGAGCCGGCGTGGGCGTCGATGTCGGCGACGTGCGCGGACTCGACGTTGGACGGGTCGAGGTGCAGCGTGCCGTCGTCGGCCTTCACGGTCACGCCGTGCAGCTCGAGCAGGCCCGTCACGACGGCCACGTCGCGGATCTGCGGGACGTTCCGCAGGACGCTCGGTCCTTCACCGAGGAGCGCGGCGACCATGGCCTTCGAGACGAAGTTCTTGGCGCCGCGGACGGTGATCTCCCCCGAGAGCGGGGTCCCACCGTTGACGTACAGCAGATCGGTCATGGTCCCCATCGTCGCTCACGGAACCGTGTGGTTCCTAACCGCGGGCCTGGCGCGTCGCCCGTCCGTGCAGAACCTGCACGGACGGGCGACACGCGGGACGTTCCAGGACGTTCCCGGACGGGTCAGACGGTGCGCGTCGCGCCGAGCTCGACCGGGACGCCGACGGGCCGCGCGGCCTCGATCTCGACGGGCGGCAGGTGCTTGGCGGGCAGCGTGCGCGGGCGCCACGGCTCGCGCGTCGCCTCGAACGCCGTGATCTCGGACTCGTGCTGGAGCGTGAGGCCGATGTCGTCGAGCCCCTCGAGCAGGCGCCAGCGCGTGTAGTCGTCGACGTGGAAGGGCACCACGACGTCGTCGGCCGTGATCGTGCGCGCGACGAGGTCGACCGTCACCTCGGTTCCCGGCCGGGTCTCGAGCACCTTCCAGACGAGCTCGATGTCCTCCTGCGACGCCTGGGCCGCGAGCAGCCCCTGCTTGCCGGAGTTGCCGCGGAAGATGTCGGCGAACCGGTTCGAGATGACGACCTTGAAGCCGTAGTCCTTGAGGGCCCACACGGCGTGCTCGCGCGACGAGCCGGTGCCGAAGTCGGGACCCGCGACGAGCACCGAACCCGACGAGTACGCCGGCTGGTTGAGCACGAAGGACGGGTCCCCGCGCCACGCGGCGAACAGCGCGTCCTCGAAGCCGGTCCGCGTCACGCGCTTGAGGTAGACGGCGGGGATGATCTGGTCGGTGTCGACGTTGCTGCGACGCAGCGGGACCCCGACGCCGGTGTGCTGGCTGAACTTCTCCATGGTGCTTCTCGCTTCCGGTGCGTGCGGGGGTCAGGCGTGCTGCAGGTCGGTCAGCGGCGAGCCGTCGGGCGCGACGACGTCCGCACCGAGGTCCGCCACGGACGAGAGCGTGCCGCGGATCGCGGTCGCCCCGGCGACGAGCGGCGACACGAGGTGCGTGCGCCCGCCCTTGCCCTGGCGGCCCTCGAAGTTGCGGTTCGACGTCGAGGCCGAGCGCTCCCCCGGCGCGAGCTGGTCCGGGTTCATGCCCAGGCACATCGAGCAGCCGGCGTTGCGCCACTCGGCCCCGAAGTCGAGGAAGATCCTGTCGAGCCCCTCGGCCTCGGCCTGCAGGCGCACGCGTGCCGACGCGGGGACGACGAGCACCCGCACGGAGTCGGCCTTCTTGCGGCCCTGGACCAGCTTCGCGACCGAGCGCAGGTCCTCGATGCGGCCGTTGGTGCACGAGCCGATGAAGACCGTGTCGACCGGGATCTCGCGCAGCGGCTGGCCGGGCGTCAGGCCCATGTACTCGATCGCGCGCTCGGCGGCCTGGCGCTCGTTCTCGTCGGCGATCTGCTCCGGGACGGGGACGTTGCCCGAGAGCGGCAGGCCCTGGCCCGGGTTGGTGCCCCACGTGACGAACGGCTCGAGGTCGGCGGCCTCGAGCACGACCTCGGCGTCGAACGTCGCGTCGTCGTCGGTCCGCAGCGTCCGCCAGTACTCGACGGCGGCGTCCCAGTCGGCGCCCTCGGGCGCGTGCGGGCGGCCCTTCAGGTACTCGAACGTGGTCTCGTCGGGCGCGATCATCCCGGCGCGTGCGCCCGCCTCGATCGACATGTTGCAGATCGTCATGCGGGCTTCCATCGACAGCGCCTTGATGGCCTCGCCGCGGTACTCGAGGACGTAGCCCTGGCCGCCGCCGGTGCCGATCTTGGCGATGATCGCCAGGATGATGTCCTTCGACGTCGCACCGGCCGGCAGCGTGCCGTTGACGGTGATCGCCATGGTCTTGAACGGCACGAGCGGGAGCGTCTGCGTCGCGAGCACGTGCTCGACCTCGCTCGTGCCGATGCCGAACGCGAGCGCGCCGAACGCGCCGTGCGTCGAGGTGTGCGAGTCGCCGCAGACGACCGTGAGGCCGGGCATCGTGAGGCCGAGCTGCGGGCCGACCTGGTGCACGATGCCCTGGTCGGCGTCGCCGAGCGAGTGGATGCGCACGCCGAACTCCGCGGCGTTGTTGCGCAGCGTCTGGATCTGGGTGCGGCTCGTCTCGTCGGCGATGGGCCGGTCGATGTCGAGCGTCGGGGTGTTGTGGTCCTCGGTGGCCAGCGTGAGGTCGGTGCGGCGCACCTTCCGGCCGGCGAGGCGGAGCCCCTCGAACGCCTGCGGGCTGGTCACCTCGTGCACCAGGTGGAGGTCGATGTAGAGCAGGTCCGGTGCGCCGTCGGTGCCGCGGCGCACGATGTGCGCGTCCCAAACCTTCTCTGCCAGCGTGCCGGCCATGTCCGTGGTCCTCTCGTGATCCCCCGCCGGAGAATGGTTGCGGGGCAGTAAGTAGGCCGAGCGGCTTGCGTCTCAGGTTACGAGACGCCAATATCGACCTATGGACAACTCTAGCGGAGTCGGCGTGCTGGACAAGGCCGCGTCCGTTCTCAGTGCACTCGAGGCCGGTCCGGCGACGCTCGCGCAGCTCGTGACCGCCACCCACCTCGCGCGCCCCACCGCGCACCGGCTCGCCGTCGCGCTCGAGCACCACCGCCTCGTCGCCCGCGACATGCAGGGCCGGTTCGTGCTCGGGCCCCGACTCTCGGAGCTCTCCACGGCCGCCGGCGAGGACCGCCTCCTCGCGGCCGCGGGGCCCGTCCTGACGGCGCTGCGCGACCACACCGGCGAGAGCGCCCAGCTCTACCGCCGGCAGGGTGACCAGCGCATCTGCGTCGCCGCGGCCGAGCGGCCCATCGGCCTGCGCGACTCGATCCCGGTCGGCGCGACGCTGACGATGCAGGCCGGCTCCGCCGCGCAGATCCTGCTCGCGTGGGAGGAGCCGGACCGCCTGCACCGCGGCCTGCAGGGGGCGAAGTTCACCGCCACCATCCTCTCGGGCGTCCGCCGCCGTGGCTGGGCCCAGTCGGTCTCCGAGCGCGAGGTCGGCGTCGCGTCGGTGTCCGCGCCGGTCCGCGGCCCGTCGGGGCGCATCGTCGCCGCCGTGTCGATCTCGGGGCCGCTCGAGCGCCTCTCGCGCCAGCCCGGCCGCCTGCACGCCGCCGCGGTCGTCTCCGCCGCCAACCGGCTGACGGAGGTGCTGCGCCGCACGGGTGAATGAGGCGCCGGGCTCAGGGCGCCGCACGCAACGGCCCGTAGGCCGCACGGAACGACCGCGGGCCCGCGACGCGGGCGAGCGGGCGGGCCAGCGCGTCCGGCAGCGCCGCGAGCCGCGACATCCGGTCCGTCGCGGCCTGCACGTGCGCGACGCGTGGACGCCGGCGCCGCTCCCACGCCGCGCACGCCCGCTCCCAGTCGTCGTCCGCGCCGAGCAGCTCCGCGAGCACCAGAGCGTCCTCGAGCGCCCCCGCGGCCCCCTGCGCCCAGACGGGCCCGGTCGCGTGCGCCGCGTCCCCGAGCACGAGCACGTGCTCCCGGTGCCACGCGGGCGCCCTGATCTCGGCGACCGTGGCACGGTAGGTCGTCGCGCCCGGCGCGCACGCGGACTCGGCGGCGAGCCGCGCCGGCTCCGGGAACCGCGCGAACGCGGCAGCGAGCCAGCCCGGGTCGTCGCCCACGTCCCCACCGCGGCTGCTCGACGCGTAGCCGTACACCTCCCCCGGCCCCACGGGCACGAGCAGCAGCGCCCGGCCGGACCCGGTCCACGCCGTCCAGCACGCGACCCCCGGGTCCGGGACCACGAACCGCCAGCTCGTCGCCGTCATCACCGAGGCCCGGACGGCCGTCGGGGCGACGGCCTCGCGGACGACGGAGCGCACGCCGTCCGCACCCACCACGAGGTCGGCCGGCTCGCGTGTCCCGTCGTCGAGCTCGGCGGTGGCCCCCGACGCGTCCGCGTCGACGCGCGTGACGCCCGCCCCGCGGCGCACCGTCAGGCCGGCGCCGAGCGCCTCCAGGAGCCGCCCGGGCCGGACGCACACCGACGGCGCGACACCCGCCCAGAACGACGCCTCGTCCACCGCGAAGATCAGGCGGCCCCGGTCGGTGCGGTACTCGCGCGTGGTCACCGGGACCCCGGCCGCGAGGACCTCGTCGGCGACCCCGAGGGCCCCGAGAGCGCGCACCGCGTTCCCGGGGAGGTTCAGGCCGAGACCGGGTCCGGGCGGGCCGCTCCGGCGCTCGAGGACCACGACGTCGTCCACACCGGCGGTCCGCAGCGCCCGGGCGGTCGCGAGCCCGGCGACGCCGCCGCCGACGACGAGCACCCGACGCGTCACGGCCGACCCCCTCGCCAGGCTCTCGTCGGGCGCACCCCTCGTCCGAGGGCACGCGCGTGAGGGACCTCACACCGGGCTACGGACCGTTCGACGCGAGCACCGGACGTCGGACGCCTCCACCCTGGCGACCTGACGCGGGAAACGGAAGAGCCCCGGCCGCGTCTCCGCGAACCAGGGCTCGTTCCGGCCGATCCCGGAAACGGAAGAGCCCTGGCCGCGTCTCCGCGAACCAGGGCTCTTGCCTCTGTACCCCCGACCGGATTCGAACCGGCGCTACCGCCGTGAGAGGGCGGCGTGCTAGGCCGCTACACAACGGGGGCCTATGCAGCCTGCGAGCGAACTCGCGTGCTACGGGTGAACACTCTACCGGAAGCTCTGACGATCTCAGAACCGCCGCAGCGGTGCTCGCGCTGGGGTACCAGGACTCGAACCTAGACTAACTGAACCAGAATCAGTCGTGCTGCCAATTACACCATACCCCATGGGGGTACCCCCTCCGCGCCGTCGCGTTCCGGACCGAGGCCCGTCACGCGGCACACGCGGACGTCGTACCGCCGGTGAACATTACCCGACGCCGGAGGCCCGTCCAAACCCGATACCGCTCGGCCCGGCTGAGCCCCCGCTGAGCCCCCGTTCCGCCGCCAGGACGCGCCCGAGCCGACGGCGCACCGGACGGCGTCGGGCCACCCCGTCCGCGCCGCCGCCCGACGCCCCGGCCAGCCGCTCCGGCCCCTGCGTGGGATGCTCGTCCCATGGCTGACGACCCCGCCCGCCAGGACAGGGCCCGCTCGTTCGACCGCGGGGCTCAGGCGTACGGGCGTGCCCGCCCCTCCTACCCCGACGCCGCGGTGCACTGGTGCGTGCCGCCGGGCGCGCACCGCGTCCTCGACCTCGCCGCCGGCACCGGCAAGCTCACCGCGGTCCTCGTCGCCCACGGGTTCGACGTGACCGCGGTCGAGCCGTCACGCGCGATGCGCGAGCAGCTCACGTCGCTCGTGCCCGACGTCACCCCGCGCCCGGGCACCGCGGAGGACACCGGGCTGCCCTCCGCCTCCGTCGACGCCGTGACCGTGGCCCAGGCGTGGCACTGGTTCGACGAGGCGGCCGCGAGCGCCGAGATCGCCCGCGTGCTTCGGCCGGGAGGCACGCTCGCGCTGCTGTGGAACGTGCGGGACGCCTCCGTGGACTGGGTCGCCCGGTTCGGCGACATCATCCACCGCGGCGACGCGCACGAGCGCGACCCCGCGGCCCCGGTGCTCGGCGACCGCTTCGACGAGCCCGAGAGCGCGACGTTCCCGTGGACCGACCGGGTCGCGGTGCGCACGCTGCGGATGCTCGCTGCGTCGCGCAGCCACCTGCTGACGCTGCCGGCCGAGCGGCGCGAGCAGCTGCTCGACGAGGTCGACGAGCTCGGCCGCACGCACCCGGACCTGCGCGGCCGCGACGAGGTCGACCTGCCCTACCGGACCGTGTGCTGGCGCGCACGGGTCCGCGGCTGACGGGGCTCAGCGGCGCAGGACCGCCGGCAGCTCCGTGAGGGACGTCACGACGTGCACGCCCGCGGCGCGCGCCGCGGCGATGTCCGCCTCGGGGACGGTGCGACGACGGCCGCCCGGGCGGTCGACCCACACGCCGACGAGCCCGGCGCCGACCGCGGCGTGCGCGTCGACGTCGAGCTCGTCACCGACGTACGCCGTGCGCGCCGGGTCGGTGCCGAGCCGTCGGCAGGCCTCGAGGAACACGCGCGGGTCGGGCTTGCCGAAGCCGAGGGTGTCGGTCCCGACGAGCATGGGCACGCGCGCCCCGAACCCCGCGACCTCGAGCTTGCGGGTCTGGTAGGCCACGTCGGCGTTGCTCAGGGCGCCCACGGCGAGCCCGGCGTCGACGAGCTCGTCGACGACCTCGGCCGCCTCCGGGTGTGCGGCCCAGGCGGCGGCGAACGCGGCGTCGAAGAGCTCGTCCCAGACCTCGTACGCCTCGTCGTCGAGCTCGACGCCCCCGAACGCGCGGTGCAGGTCGTTGGCGCGGCCCATGCGCTGCGTCCGGTGGCTGACCTCGCCGCGCGTGAACTGCGCGTAGCGGTCGTGCTCGTCGGCCCGCCAGAAGCCCACGAGCCCCGCCCGCTGGGCCGCGTCGAGGTGCGGGAGGTACCGGTCGGCGACCGCCTGCATCGCCGACCCGAACGCCGCTCGCGTGTCGACGAGCGTGTCGTCGATGTCGAACAGCACGCCGTCGACGTGCAGCACCGCGTCGAGCGTGGCCAGGCGCTCGTCCGTCACAGCGTCGAGCGCAGCGTCGCGATCCGCGCGAGGGTCGAGTCCTTGCCGAGGATCTCCATCGACTCGAAGAGCGGCGGCGACACGCGCCGGCCCGAGAGCGCGGTGCGCAGCGGCGTGTACGCGAAGCGTGGCTTGATGCCGAGCCCGTCGACGAGAGCGGCCTGCAGCGCCTCCTGCGTCGCGGCGGTCGTGAACGCGTCGGCCGGGATCGGCTCGAGCGCGGCCGTCGCGGCGTCGAGCACCGAGGCGGCCTCGTCGCGCAGCCCCGCACGGGCGTCGTCCTCGACCACGAGCGCGTCGTCGGCCACGAACAGGAAGCCCAGCATCCCGACGGCCTCGCCGAGCAGCGTCATGCGCTCCTGGACGAGCGGCGCACCCGCGTCGAGCAGCGCGCGGTGGCGGGGCTCGAGGTCGGCGTAGGAGTCGGCGGGGACGATGCCCGCCCGGTGCAGGTAGGGCACGAGCCGGTCCCGGAAGTCCTCGGGCGCGAGCATCCGCACGTGCGCGGAGTTGATCGCCTCGGCCTTCTTCACGTCGAACCGCGCGGGGTTCGGGTTGACCTGGGCGACGTCGAACGCGGCGACGAGCTCCTCGGTCGTGAAGATGTCGCGGTCCGGCCCGATCGACCAGCCGAGCAGCGCGAGGTAGTTGAGCAGGCCCTCGGGCGTGAACCCGCGGTCGCGGTGCAGGAACAGGTTCGACTCGGGGTCGCGCTTGGACAGCTTCTTGTTGCCCTCCCCCATGACGTAGGGCAGGTGCCCGAAGACCGGCACGACCGAGCCGACGCCGATCTGCAGCAGCGCGCGGTACAGCGCGACCTGGCGCGGGGTCGAGGAGAGCAGGTCCTCGCCGCGCAGCACGTGCGTGATGCCCATGAGCGCGTCGTCGACCGGGTTGACGAGCGTGTACAGCGGCTGGCCGTTCGCGCGCACGATCACGTAGTCCGGCACCGAGCCCGCGGGGAACGTGACGTCGCCGCGCACGAGGTCGGTGAACGTCACGTCGTCGTCGGGCATGCGCAGGCGCAGCACGGGCTCGCGACCCTCGGCGCGGAACGCGGCCTTCTGCTCGTCGGTGAGGTCGCGGTCGAAGCCGTCGTAGCCGAGCTTGGGGTCACGGCCCGCGGCGCGGTGGCGCGCCTCGATCTCGTCGGGCGTCGAGAACGACTCGTAGGCGAACCCGCCCTCGAGCAGCCGGCGCGCGACGTCGCGGTACAGGTCCATGCGCTGCGACTGCCGGTAGGGCTCGTGCGGGCCGCCGACCTCGACGCCCTCGTCCCAGTCGAGCCCGAGCCAGCGCAGCGCGTCGAGCAGCTGCTGGTAGCTCTCCTCCGAGTCGCGCGCCGCGTCGGTGTCCTCGATGCGGAACACGAACGTGCCGCCGACGTGGCGCGCGTACGCCCAGTTGAACAGCGCGGTCCGGATCAGGCCGACGTGCGGCGTCCCGGTCGGCGAGGGGCAGAAGCGCACGCGGACGGCGGAACCCGTGGGCACGCCGGTGGAGGTCTCAGGAGCGGTGGAGGTCACGGGCTCCAGCCTACTGGCGGGCGCACGGACGGCCCGGGCCGGCGCGGGGGCCGGCGCCTGCCCGGCGTCAGGCGCGGCGCAGGACCGGGTTGCGCAGCGTGCCGATGTCCTCGATCTCGCACTCGACGACGTCGCGGTCCACGATCGGGCCCACGCCCGCGGGCGTCCCGGTGAGGATCACGTCGCCGGGCAGCAGCGTGAAGACCTCGGAGATGTACGAGATCAGGTACGCGACGTCGAAGATGAGCTGCGACGTGCGCCCGTCCTGGCGGACCTCGCCGTTGACCCGGGCACGCACCGCGAGGTCGTCGACGTCGAGCCCCGGCACGACCCACGGGCCGATCGGGCACGACGTGTCGAAGCCCTTGGCGCGCGCCCACTGGTCGTCGGTGCGCTGGATGTCGCGCGCGGTCACGTCGTTCGCGACCGTGAACCCGAAGACCTGGCCGAGCGCGTGCTCGGGCGAGACGTCCTTCGTGACCTTGCCGATGACGACGGCGAGCTCGGCCTCGTGGTCGACGTGCTCGGTCCACGTGGGCAGGACGATCGGGTCGTCCGGGCCGATCACCGAGGTGTTGGGCTTGAGGAACAGCAGCGGTGCGACGGGCAGGTCGTTGCCCATCTCGGCGGCGTGCGCGGCGTAGTTGCGCCCGACGCCGATGATCTTCGAGCGCGGGATCACCGGCGCGAGCAGGCGCACGCGGTCGTCGTCGAGCGGGACCTGCTCGCCGGTCGGCTGGACCGGCGTGTAGATCGGGTCACCCGTGAGGACGACGAGCTGCTCGGAGCCCGGGTCCCCCTCGACGAGGGCGTAGCGGGGGTCGTCGCCGGTCGTGAATCTCGCGATGCGCACGCGCCCACCCTAGTCGGGCGTCACGCCCCGAGCCGTGTCGCCGGGCTCGCCACCGCCGACGGACGGGCGCCCCCGGCCGCACGTCAGGCGCGTGCGAGCACCTCGCCGTGCAGGATCGAGAACCAGCCGTCCTCGGCGGTCCCCCACTCGCGCCACGCGTCGGAGAGGTGCTCGAGCGCGACCTCGTCGGCGAGCCCGTGCGCGATCGCCTGGGCCGCGAAGTTCGACGCGACCGCGCGGTCCGCCCACAAGCTCGACCACCACGTGCGGTCCTCGGGCGTCGCGTAGCACCACACACCGGCCGACGGCGCGATGCCGGCGGGGTCGAACCCGGCCTGGCGCACCCAGCTCAGCAGGCGGCGGCCCGCGTCGGCCTCGGCGTGGTTGGCCTGCGTGACCTCGTGGTAGAGCGTGAGCCACTCGTCGAGCCCGGCCGACGGCGGGTACCAGGTCATCGCGGCGTAGTCGGCGTCGCGCACCGCGACGATGCCGCCCGGGCGGGTGACGCGGCGGATCTCGCGCAGCGCCGCGACCGGGTCGACGAGGTGCTGGAGCACCTGGTGGGCGTGCACGACGTCGAAGCTCGCGTCCTCGTAGGGCAGCGCGTAGACGTCGCCGACCTCGAACGTCACGTTCGCCGCGTCCGCCTCGGTCGCCGCCTCGCGCGCGGCCTCGATGACCTTGGCCGAGCGGTCGATGCCGACCACGTCGCCGGGGCTCACGCGGGACGCGAGGTCGATCGTGATCGTGCCGGGACCGCAGCCGACGTCGAGCAGCCGCTGACCCGGCTGGAGCGACGGGAGGAGGTACGCGGCGGAGTTCTCGGCGGTGCGCCAGCGGTGCGAGCGCAGCACGCTCTCGTGGTGCCCGTGCGTGTAGACGTCCTGGGGCGACTCGATGCTCACCCCGCACTGTAGACGCGCACCCGGGCCCCGTTTCAAGCAACGGAACGCGAAAGTCCGCCAGCTGAGACCCTTGCCGACCGGCGCCCGCCCAGGACCCGCACAGGCGCCGGCGGTACCGTGAGCCGATGCAGCGGATCGCCGGCGTCGACGTCGCCCGCGGGCTCGCGGTGCTCGGGATGTTCACCGCGCACCTCGCCCCCGGCGCCGCGGGCGACCCCTGGCCGCGGGGTGCCGTGCAGGTCGCCGACGGACGCTCGGCCGCCGCGTTCGTCGTGCTCGCCGGGCTCTCCGTCGCGCTGCTCTCGGGCGGCCCGCGGCCCGTCGAGGGCGTGCGGCGCGTGCAGGCCCGGCTCCGGGTGCTCGTGCGCGGGGTCCTGCTCGTCGCGCTCGGGGTCGTGCTCGTGGTGCTCGGGACCCCCGTCGCGGTGATCCTGCCCGCGTACGGCGTCTACTTCGCCGTCGCGATCGGCTTCCTCGGCTGGTCCCCCCGCGGGCTGCTCGCGGCGGCGGCCGTCGTCGCCGTCGTCGGGCCGCCCGTGACCTTCCGCGTCGGCGACTGGCTCGTCGAGCGCGAGGAGGCGACCGCGCTGACGGACCTCGTCGTCGGGCACTACTACCCCGCGGGCATCTGGACCGCGTACCTGCTCGCCGGGCTCGCGGTCGGTCGGCTCGACCTCACGGCGGCGCACGTGCGCCGCGCCCTGCTGCTCGGCGGCACGGGGGTCGCGGTGCTGGCCCACCTGGCGTCGGCTGTGCTCGTGCGGCTCGTGCCGGGCGCGCGCCCGGAGGTCGGGCCGGGGCGGTACCTCACGACCGAGCCCCACGCGGGCACGACGTTCGAGGTGATCGCCAACACCGGCGTCGCGGTCGCGGTGCTTGCGCTGTGCCTCGTCGCCGCGGACCGCTGGCCGCGGCTGACGTACCCCCTCGCCGCGACCGGCGCGCTGGCTCTCACGGCGTACACGGTGCACGTCGCCGCGATCGCGGCGCTCGGTGACGACGTCGTCTGGGAGCCGTCCGACCGGGTGTGGCTCACGTTCCTCGCCGTGACGGTCGTCGCGTGCACCCTCTGGCGCGCGACGCTCGGGAGGGGGCCGTTCGAGCGCCTGCTGCACGCGGTCTCGACGCGCGCGAGCGACCTCGGTGCCGACTCCCCGGTGCGTGCTCCGTCGGACGGCGACCGCACGACTCCCCGGGCCGGCGGGCTCGCGTCGACGACCGCGCCCGGCCCGCCGACGGGAGCGCCCGGGACCACGCCGGACGCCGCCCGCCCCGGCGACGCCGCGGCACAGGTCACCGCGAGGGGCCGGGCTCCGGGCGGCTGACGGTCACGGCCAGGGGCCCAGCTCCGGGAGGCCGACCCGCTCGCCGTCGCGCTCGGCCGTCACCGGCCCCGACGGCTCGCGCCCCGCCAGCCACGCGACGAGGTCCGCCGCCTGCCGTGCGTGCACGCGGACGAGCGCGCCGTCGCCGAGCTCCCACCGCGAGGCGCCGCCGCCCGGCACCAGCGCGACGAGCACGCCGTGCGGCACGCGCGGTGCGAGGAACTCGACGAGGTGGTCGAGCAGCGCGGGCGACCAGACGTCCTGCCCGACGCCGAGGTCGACGTCGACCAGGTGGATCGCGAGCTCGCGCCACCACGCGTGCGCGACGGCGGTCGCCGGCTGGTCGCGGTACCGCGTCGGGGCGTCCCAGTCCTCGGGCCCCAGGGCCACGAGCGCCGACTCGACCCGCCGCGCCGCCGCGAGGACGTCGCGCGCGTGCACCTCCGCCGACGCCCCGGCACCCGCCTCGATCGCGGCGTCGCGCGCGGGGCGCCCGCCGTCGTAGAAGTCCACGAGCCGGCGTGCGCGGGCGTGCTCGAGCTGACGCGCTGCCGCGGAGCCGACCCCCGCGAGGTGCGCGAGCACGTGCCCGCGCGTCCACCCGGGGAGCCGCGAGGGAGCCGCGACCTCGGCGTCGGTCAGCCGGGAGAGCACCCCCTCGAGCGTGCGCCGCAGACGCACGACGTCCTCGACCACCCGCCGCCCCGCCGCGTCCGACTGCTCCGCCGGTGTCAGGGCCACAACCTCGTCCGGGTCCATCCCGCCGCCTCCCTCCGGTACACCGCGCGCACGTGCGCCCGCTCGGCGCTGCCCTGCCAGAACTCGACCTCCTCCGGCACCACGACCCACACCTGCCACTCGGGCAGCACGAGCTCGCGGTCCGCGTCGGCCCGCGCCGTCGCGTCGGCGATCGCCGTCACGAGCTCCGCGTGCGAGGCGAGCGGCTCGCCGGGCCGGGTCGCCAGCGCCGCGCCGCGCGAGGCCGGGGAGCGCTCGAGGAAGTCCGCGGCCGACGCCGCCGCGCCCATCGCGTGCGCCCACCCGGTGATCCGGACCTGACGGGCCAGCGTCGGCCAGTAGAAGCTCGCGGCGACCGTCGCGTCGGCGGTGAGGTCGTGGATCTTGCGGCTGCGCGCGTCGGTCGCGAAGTGCCAGCCGTCGGCGGTGACGTCCTTGAGCACGACGACGCGCGCCGAGACCGAGCCGTCGGCCCCTCGCGTCGAGAGCGTCATGGCCTGCGGCGCCGGCGCACCCGCGTCGATCGCGCCGAGCACCCACTCCGCGAAGAGCACGTGCGGGTCCTCGGGGGCGTCGTCGGGCTCGAAGCCCGGCAGGTCGGGGCCGAACGCCGGGGCACGGCGCAGCCGCTCGCGCAGCGTCGGGACCTCCGGGTCGCTCATGCCGTGCGTGCGTCGCGCGACGCGCCGAGGGGACGGGGGACCACGCCGGGGTGCGTCACCCGGTCAGTATCGGTGCGGGCGCCCGTCCACGGAAGAGCAGGTCACACGAGCGCGGCGACCGTCAGGAGCACGGCGAGCGACGGGAGCAGCCCCTGGGTCAGGGCGGCCCGCACCATCCGGCGGTCGGTCACCACCAGCACGAGGGCCGCGGCCGCCATCGAGCCGCACGCGAGGAGCACGAGCGCAGTACCCGCCTCACGTGAGCCCGCGGCCGTGAGCCCGACCCCGACGAACGCGCCGACGGCGAGGAACAGGTTGTAGAAGCCCTGGTTGTAGGCCCACGGGCGGACGGCGGGCACGTCCTCGGTCCGGGTCCGGAAGCGGGCGTGCACCTCGGGGCGCTCGAAGCGGACCGACTCGAGCACGAAGATCACGACGTGGAACGCGGCGGCGAGCGCGGCGAGGACGAGGGCGAGGGTCAGCAGCATGCGGCCCAGCATCCTCCGTCCGTCCGTCCGTCCGTCCGTCCCGACCGGGGCGGGACGCGATCGCCCCGAGGCCCGGACGAGCGGGGCGGCGGCCTGGGCGACCTACCCTGGTCCCGTGGAACCGACCGCGCCCGTGCGCCTCGTGCTGCCCGCCGAGGAGTGGTCGGGACGCGCACGCGAGCACGCCGCGCGGGCCGACGCGCTGACGCAGGCGCACCGCACACGCCGGGCCGCCGGCGAGCGCCACGCGATCGACGACTTCCTCTACGACTACTACGGCACCAAGCCCTCGCACCTGCGCCGGTGGCACCCGGGAGCCGGTACCGCGCTCGCCCCCACGACCGCCGGCCCGGCGGAGCACGCGGCGTGGCGCTGGTACCGCACCGACGCCGACGGCGTCGTCACCCTCGACGTCGGGGCGTTCCTCGCCGAGCGCCGCGACACCGTCGCGTTCGTCCGCACCCTCCTCGCCCGGACCGCGTCCCGCCCCGCGCACACCGGCTGCCTCGGGCTGCACGAGTGGGCGATGGTCTACCGCCAGGACGACGAGCGCCGCCGCCACACGCTGCCGCTGCGCCTCGGGCGCGACGGCACCGACGCGGTCGTCGAGCAGCTGCCTCTGCAGTGCACGCACTTCGACGCGTTCCGGTTCTTCACGCCGGACGCGGTACCGCGCAACCGGGCGCCGCTCAGCCGCGCCGACCAGGTCGAGCACGAGCAGCCCGGCTGCCTGCACGCGAACATGGACCTGTTCAAGTGGGCGTCGAAGCTCGGGCCCGCGGCGCCCGGCGGGCTCGTGCTCGACTGCTTCGAGCTCGCCCGGGACGTGCGCACGCTCGACATGCAGGCGTCGCCGTACGACGTGACCTCGCTCGGGGAGCGTCCGGTGGCGATCGAGACGTCCGCGGGGAAGGCCGAGTACGTCCGGCGCCAGCGGGGGTTCGCCGAGCGGGCGGCCGCCCTGCGCGAGCGCCTGCTCGTCGTGGCGGGCGGCGTGCTCGACGCGGACCCGGCGCTCGCGTCCTGACGACCCGCGGGCCGGTCGACGTGGACGGGCACGGCCAAGAAACGTGAAACGGACCTTTTACGTGACGTTCATCACGAGGCAGCGCATCCCGGCGAATTGTCCGTGATACTTGCTGCACAGCGACCACCGACATGGGAGGGGCCATGGAGATGACGAGCACCGACGAGATGACCACGGCGACCGACGAGCGCGACGAGATCAGCTTCACGAGCGTGAGCAACCCGCGCCGCGTGCGCATCTGACCAGCACAGACGCCAGGCTTCGAAGCCCGGCGCGGCCCCGCACCGTCGGGCTGCGCCGGGCTTCGCGCGTTCTTGGGAAGGCGCGGCAGGGCCGTGCAGAACTCGCCGCCGGAGCGGTCGGGATTTCTTCCGGAAACATTGCCCCCACGGGTGGCGACATTCTTGGTCACGTGTTCAGATAACCAGCAGGTGCGTGCTCTGCCAGGATCTCCCCATGAGCGTGCGCTACCCCGACCCCCTCACGCCCGGTGACCGCGTCGCGGTGACCGCGCCCTCCGCCGGCGTCGCCGCGCGGTTCCGGCCGCGCCTGGACCGTGCGCTGCGTGAGCTCGATGCCCGCGGTCTCGAGGTCGTGCTGGGCGGGTGCCTCGACGGCGACGGTGTCGTCAGCGCCCCCGCCGCCGAGCGCGCCGCCGAGCTGACCTCGATGCTCGTCGACCCGGCCGTGCGCGCCGTCGTCCCGCCCTGGGGCGGCGAGCTCGCGATCGACCTCGTCGACCTGCTCGACTGGGACGCGATCGCCGCCGCGCGTCCGACGTGGTTCGTGGGCTTCTCGGACACCTCGACCCTGCTCACCGCGATGACGCTGCGCACCGGGGTCGCGACCGTGCACGGCCCCGCGCTCATGGAGCTGCCCTACGCGGTCCCCGCACCGCTGCTGCCGTGGCTCGACGTGGTCCGCGCCCCGGCGGGCACCTCGCTGCACCAGGGGCCGTCCGCGCGGTACGCCGGCGGCGCGTGGGACGACATCGTCGCGCACCCGGACGTCGACCGGTACACGCTGGACACGCCCTCGTCGTGGGTCCGGCTCGACGGCGGCGCCGGTGACGTCGTCGCGCGCGGGCGCCTCGTCGGCGGCTGCCTCGAGACCGTCACGCACCTGGCCGGCAGCCCGTACGGCGACGTCCCCGGGTTCGCGCGCACGCACGCGCCCGAGGGGTTGATCGTCTATGTCGAGGCGTCCGAGGACACCGCGTTCGGCACCGCGCGGCGGCTGCACGGGCTGCGGCTCGCGGGCTGGTTCGACGACGCGGCGGCAGTCCTCGTCGCCCGCACGAGCGCGCCGGACTCCCCCGGGTTCTCGCAGCACGACGCGGTGCGGGACACGCTCGGGGGCCTCGGGATCCCGGTCGTCGCCGACGTCGACTGCGGGCACGTGCCGCCCCAGATGGCCCTCGTCAACGGCGCGCTCGCGACGCTCACGTGGCGGGGCGACGAGCGCTCGCTCGTGCAGGAGCTCGTCTGACGCGGTCGGCGGGTGCCCCCGCACCTCGCGCGCTCGGCCCCGCAGGGGCACGATGGCGTGATCCGTGATCAGGGGGCGACGTGGACTTCATCCAGCAGAACGTGATCGACCCGGTGTCCGGCTTCCTGTGGACCTACGTCCTCGTCTACGTGCTCCTCGGGGTCGGCATCTACTTCGGGATCCGCACGAGGTTCGTGCAGGTGCGGCTGTTCCCGCGCATGCTGCGACAGATCCTGTCCTCCCGGGAGGGCTCCGCCGGCGGCATCTCGTCGTTCCAGGCCTTCTGCGTGGGGCTCGCGTCCCGCGTCGGCACCGGGAACATCGCGGGCGTGGCGATCGCCCTGACCCTCGGCGGGCCGGGGGCGATCTTCTGGATGTGGGTCGTCGCGCTCGTCGGGATGGCCACGGCGCTCATCGAGGCGACGCTCGCGCAGATCTTCAAGGTCGGCTCCCCCGACGGCAGCTTCCGCGGTGGTCCCGCCTTCTACATCGAGCGGGGGCTCGGCTCGCGGCGCGGCGGCATCCTCTTCGCGGTGCTCCTCATCGGCACCTTCGGCATCGCCTTCAACATGGTGCAGGCCAACACGATCGCGGACGTCCTGCGTGCGGGGCACGGCGTGAGCACCGGGTGGTCGGCGCTCGCGCTGATGGCACTCACCGCACCCGTCGTGTTCGGCGGGGTCCGGCGCATCGCCAAGGTCGCCGAGGTCCTGCTGCCCGCGATGGCGCTCGCGTACGTCCTGCTCGCGCTCGTGATCATCGTGCTCAACATCGGCCGGATCGGCGACGTGCTCGCGGACATCATCACCGCGGCGTTCGGTGTCGGCGAAGCCGCGGCGGGCATCACCGGCGGGCTGGCCGCGGCGCTCCTGAACGGCGCCAAGCGCGGGCTGTTCTCCAACGAGGCCGGCATGGGCAGCGCCCCGAACGCCGCCGCGACCGCCACGACGAGCCACCCGGTCAAGCAGGGGCTGATCCAGTCGCTCGGGGTGTTCGTCGACACGATCGTCGTGTGCTCCGCGACGGCGTTCATCATCCTGTTCGCCGGCGACGCGGTGTACACGCCGGGGTCGACGGCGGACGGCGCGTCGCTCACGCAGGCCGCCGTCGCCCACGAGCTCGGCGAGGGCACGACCTGGCTCATGACCGTGCTGGTCTTCGTCTTCGCGTTCTCCTCGGTGCTGGGCAACTACTCCTACGCCGAGGTCAACATGAGCTTCCTGCGCGCACGCCGCGCGACGCTCACGGTCTTCCGCCTCGTCGTCATCGCGATCGTCGGGGCGGGCGCGGTGCTCGAGCTCGAGGCGGTGTGGGCGCTCGCCGACGTCGCGATGGGGCTCATGGCGCTCGTGAACCTCGTGGCGATCGTGCTGCTCGGGAAGTGGGCGCTCGGCGCGCTGCGGGACTTCGAGCGTCAGATCGGCACGGGCGCCGACCCGGTGTTCCGCACGACGGGCAACGCCGACCTGCCGAAGGACCTCACGGACAGCGTGTGGACGTCCGAGCCACGCGACGAGGTGGCGCGCGCGACGATCTGACTCGGCGCCACCCCGCCCGCCTCAGGAGTCGCGCTCCGGGTCGCCGAGCAGCGTCGCGGTGTGGTCGGGCACGTACGTCGACAGCTCGCGCGGCGGCCGCTCGTAGCCGCTCGACGCCTTCGGGCGGTCAGGCAGCTCGACCTTCTCGTGCGGGACGTCCTCGTACGGGATCGTCGAGAGCAGGTGGGCCATCATGTTGAGCCGGGCGTGCTTCTTGATGTCCGACTCCACGACGTACCAGGGGCTCGACGGCACGTCGGTGTGCACGAGCATCTCGTCCTTGGCCCGCGAGTAGTCCTCCCACCGGTTGATCGACTCGAGGTCCATGGGGCTCAGCTTCCACTGCCGCACGGGGTCGGACAGCCGCGAGCGGAAGCGCTTGAGCTGCTCCTCGTCGGACACCGAGAACCAGTACTTGCGCAGCAGGATCCCGTCCTCGACGAGCATCTGCTCGAAGATCGGCGTCTGGCGCATGAACCGGGAGTACTCCTGCGGCGTGCAGAACCCCATGACCCGCTCGACGCCCGCGCGGTTGTACCAGGAGCGGTCGAACAGCACGATCTCGCCGGCCGCGGGGAGCTGGGCGATGTAGCGCTGGTAGTACCACTGGCCGCGCTCGCGCTCGGTCGGTGCCGGGAGCGCCGCGATGCGCACGATGCGCGGGCTCAGGTACTCGGTGATCCGCTTGATCGTGCCGCCCTTGCCGGCCGCGTCGCGCCCCTCGAACACGACCACGACGCGCGCACCGGTCGCCCGCACCCACTGCTGGACCTTGACGAGCTCGGCCTGCAGGCGGAACAGCTCGGCCTCGTAGACGTCGTTGTCGATCTTGGGGCCACGCCGGTTCTTCTCGGCCTGCTTGGCGGCCTTCGCCTGCGCCGCGCGCTCGGCCTGCTCGGCGCGCTCGGCTCGTCCCGCCCGCGCGTTCGTCTCCTTGGTTGCCATGACGGGACGCTAGCGCCGTCGGGGTCGGCGCGCCCCCGGGGCCGGGGGTCGGTGCCCGGACGGGTGCACGGCCCGCAGCGCCCCTGCGTGCACGCCCGGGTCGCGCCGGCCTGGGAGGATGGCCCGGTGCCCGACGCCGACCGCCCGCTGACCCTCGCCGAGCGTGTCCCGGCCGACCCCCACGACCCCGACGCGCTGTACGACGCGTTCACCGGCTGGGCGAGCGAGCAGGGCCTCGTGCTCTACCCGCACCAGCAGGAGGCACTGCTCGAGCTCGTGACCGGCTCGCACGTGATCCTGTCCACGCCGACGGGCTCCGGGAAGTCCCTCGTCGCGATCGCCGCGCACTTCGTCGCGCTCGCGCAGGGCCGCCGCACGTTCTACACCGCACCGCTCAAGGCGCTCGTGAGCGAGAAGTTCTTCGCGCTCGTCGAGGCGTTCGGCTCGGAGAACGTCGGGATGATGACGGGCGACTCGGCCGTCAACGCCGACGCCCCGATCATCTGCTGCACGGCCGAGATCCTCGCGAACCAGGCGCTGCGCCACGGCGCGGAGACCGACGCGGGCCAGGTCGTCATGGACGAGTTCCACTTCTACGCCGACCCGCAGCGCGGCTGGGCGTGGCAGGTGCCGCTGCTCGAGCTGCCGCGGGCGCAGTTCCTGCTCATGTCCGCCACGCTCGGGGACGTCGCGTTCTTCGCCGAGGACCTCACGCGGCGCACCGGCGAGCCCGTCGCGGTGATCGCCGACGCGGAGCGGCCCGTCCCGCTGACGTTCACCTACGCCGTCGAGCCGCTGCACGAGCTGCTCGAGGAGCTCGTACGCACGCGCCGGGCCCCCGTGTACGTCGTGCACTTCACGCAGAAGGAGGCCGTCGAGCGCGCGCAGGCGCTGCTGTCGATGAACCTCGCGAGCCGCGAGCACCGCGACCGCATCGCCGACGAGCTCGGCGCGTTCCGGTTCGGGCCGGGCTTCGGGCGGACGCTGTCCCGGCTGCTGCGCCACGGCGTCGGCATCCACCACGCCGGGATGCTGCCCAAGTACCGGCGCGTCGTCGAGCGCCTCACGCAGAAGGGCCTGCTGCAGGTCGTGTGCGGCACCGACACCCTCGGCGTCGGCATCAACGTCCCGATCCGCACGGTCGTGCTGACGTCGCTCGTGAAGTACGACGGCGTGCGCATGCGCCACCTGTCCGCGCGCGAGTTCCACCAGATCGCCGGGCGCGCCGGCCGCGCGGGGTTCGACACCGTCGGCGAGGTGATCGTACTCGCGCCCGAGCACGTGATCGAGAACCGCAAGCTCCTCGAGCGCGCGGGCGACGACCCGAAGAAGCTCAAGAAGATCGTCCGCAAGAAGGCACCCGAGGGCGCCGTCAACTGGACCGACAAGACGTTCGAGCGGCTGCGCGACGCCCCGCCCGAGCCGCTGACGTCGAGCTTCGCGGTGAGCCACGCGATGGTCCTCAACGTGCTCGCGCGCGAGGGCGACCCGGTCGCGGCCATGACGCGGCTGCTGACCGACAACCACGAGCCCGAGAGCGCGCGCGGCCGGCACGTGCGCCAGGCCGTCTCGGTGTACCGGTCGCTGCGCACCGCGGGCGTCGTCGAGCGCGTCGTCGTCCCCGACGCCGCGGCACCCGGCGGCCGGCGCCGCACCGTGCGCCTGACCGTCGACGTCCCCGCCAACTTCGCGCTCAACCAGCCGCTGTCGCCGTTCGCCTTCGCGGCGCTCGACCTGCTCGACCGCGAGGACCCGGCGTACGCGCACGACGTCGTCTCGGTCATCGAGGCGACGCTCGACGACCCGCGCCAGGTGCTCGCCGCGCAGGAGAACAAGGCGCGCGGCGAGGCGGTCGCGGCGATGAAGGCCGACGGCATCGAGTACGAGGAGCGCATGGCGCTGCTCGAGGACGTGTCCTACCCGCGTCCGCTCGCCGAGATCCTCACCGCGACGTTCCACACGTACAAGCAGACGAACCCGTGGGTCGCCGACCACGAGCTGTCGCCGAAGTCCGTGGTCCGCGAGATGCACGAGCGTGCGATGACGTTCCCCGAGTACGTCTCGACGTACAACCTCGACCGCACCGAGGGCGTGCTGCTGCGCTACCTCGCGGACGCCTACCGCGCGCTGCGCCAGACGGTTCCGGAGGAGGCCCGCACCGAGGAGCTCCACGAGATCGTCGAGTGGCTCGGCGAGCTCGTCCGGCGCACCGACTCGAGCCTGCTCGACGAGTGGGAGCGGCTGCGCAACCCCCTCGACGAGCGCGGGCCCGACGGCGAGCTCGCCGCCGTCGAGGACGACGCTCCCCCGCCCGTCACGGCGAACCCGCGCGCGTTCCGCGCGCTCGTCCGCGGCGCGCTGTTCCGTCGCGTCGAGCTCGCGGCGCGCGAGGCGTACGGCGCGCTGGCCGCGCTGGGCGACCAGGACGCCGACGGCGAGCCGTGGGACGCCGACCGGTGGGCCCAGGCGCTCGACCCGTACTACGACGACCACGACGAGATCCTCACCGGCGCCCCCGCGCGCGGACCGGCGCTGTTCACCGTCGTCGACCGCTCCGCGCCCGGCCACGAGCTGCCCGCGGGCGCCGTCGCCGGGACCTGGGAGGTCCGTCAGGTCCTCGACGACCCGGCCGGGGACCACGACTGGCGCCTCGACGCGGTCGTCGACCTCGCGGCGAGCGACGCCGTCGGGGAGGTCGTGCTGACCGTCGTGGCGGTCGGTCGGCTCTGACCCGGGCGTCGGCCGGCCCGGCGCCCGGGTCGTACCGGAGCCCGTCGAGGCCCGCCCGCGTCAGTACAGGAAGATCGGCAGCCACTCGGGGTTGTGCGCGTGCACGAGGGTCAGGAACAGCACGAGGTCGAACAGCAGGTGCACCGACACCACGTACGTCAGCGACTTCGTGAGCTTGAACGTGTACCCCTGCAGCAGCGCGAACGGGTACGTGAGCAGCGGCCCCCACGCCTGGTAGCCGATCTCCCACAGGAACGACGAGAACACCACCGCCTGCAGCAGGTTCGCGAGCCAGTCGGGGAAGTGCCGGCGCAGCAGCGTGAACGTGGTGCACACGAAGAACAGCTCGTCCCAGATCCCGACCGCGTTCACCCCGACGAACAGGCGCACGAAGACCGTCGGGTCCGAGGCGTCCGGCCAGTTCGTGTAGACCCCGGTCGAGATGAGGTAGAAGGGCAGGACCAGGTACCCGAGCAGCACGACGAGCAGCAGGTAGAGCCGCGCAGGCAGCGGCCACGGCTTGCCGGTGCGGACCGGGAAGCGGATGAGGTCCTCGCGGTAGACGAACCGGGAGACGGCCCACGGCACGAGCACCGCGAGCGCGAGCGCCGAGCCCATGAGCGCCATGTGGCTGAGGCTCAGGTCCGCGTCGAGCGGGACGAGGCTGATGATCGTCAGGCCCGCGGCGACGAGCACGAGGTGCCGGGCGAGCTCGCGGTCGACGAGCGCGGCGAGACCGACGGACGCGGCGAGCGTCACGTACCCGGCGGCGTGCTGGACGCCGAACAGCAGGACCGCCGACGCGCACAGCAGCAGCGCGGGGGGCAGCTTCCAGCTCAGGGCCGCACGTTCGAGCTGCAGCGTCGGGGTCGGCGTCGCGGTCACCGGGACAGCGTGCCACGTGGCGGCGCGCGTGCCCGGTGGACGGGGCGGGCGGTGCGGGCGTCACGCCCGGGAAGCGCTCGACGCGCCCGGCGCGAGGGCCCGACGTAGCGTGAGGAGCACACCGACGACGTGGAGGACGACGATGACCGCACCGACGACGAACGAGGCGTCCGAGGACGACCTGCAGACCATCGCGGCGATCGTGAAGGCCGCGAAGATCGCGCTCCTGACGACCACGACGCTCGACGGTCACCTCCACAGCCGCCCGCTCGCCGTGCAGGACGCCGACTACGACGGCGAGCTCTGGTTCTTCACGCAGGACCCGAGCCGCAAGGTCGACGACATCCGGACCCACCCGCAGGTGAACGCGGCGTTCGAGTCGGACAAGGGCTTCCTGTCCATCGCCGGGCGCGCCGAGCTGGTGCACGACCGGGCCAAGATCGACGAGCTGTGGTCGCCGCAGGTCTCGGCCTGGTTCCCCGAGGGCAAGGACGACCCGACCGTCGCGCTGCTGCGCGTGGTGCCCGAGTCCGCCGAGTACTGGAGCGACGACACCCCGAACGTCGTGAAGGTGTTCAAGATCGCCAAGGCGGCGGTCTCCGGGGGGCAGCCGGACATCGGCGAGAACCGGTCCGTCGAGCTCTGACGGTCCCCCGCGGACCGTGCGACCGGCCGCTCGGCGGGCGTCACGAAGGTAAGGCGATCCTGCGTTTTCGCAGGTCAGGGCAGCCAAACCTTCGGTGACAGTGCGCGGCAGGGCGCCTACCGTGGAGTCATGACCACGCACCCGTCGCCCACGGTCCTGCCGTCGCTGCCCACCTTCGACACCGAGTTCGCGTCGCGGCTCAACTGGCTGCGCGCGGGCGTCCTGGGGGCCAACGACGGCATCGTGTCCGTCGCCGCGATGGTCGTCGGGGTCGCGGCGGCCACACCGTCGGTCCCGGCGATCGCGATCGCCGGAGCCGCGGGGCTCGTCGCGGGCGCGCTCTCCATGGCGTCGGGCGAGTACGTCTCCGTGAGCAGCCAGCGCGACGCCGAGCGGTCGCGGGCGGCCGGCGGCACGGGCGACGGCGAGCCGCACCTGACGAGCGCGTGGCACGCCGCGGGCGCCTCGCTCGTCGCCTTCGTCGCCGGCGGGCTCATCCCCCTGCTGGTGATCCTGACGGTTCCCGCCGGGGCCCGCGTGCCCGCGACGTTCGCCGCGGTCGTGCTGGCGCTCGCGCTGACCGGTCACGTCAGCGCGCGCCTCGGCGGGTCGGCGCCCGGCCCCGCGGTGCGCCGGAACGTGCTCGGCGGCGGGCTCGCGATGGCCGTCACGTACGGCGTCGGGCTGCTCGTCGGCATCGCGGTCTGACCCCGTGGGCCACCTCCCCGCTGGCTAGGCTTCCGCCGTGGCCTCGAAGAAGCCCGCTCCCTCGGGCACCCCCGCGCTCGTCGCGCTCGCCGCGGCCGGCGTCGCGCACACCGCGCACCCCTACGACCACGACCCCGCGAGCGACGTCGGGTACGGACTCGAGGCGGCGCAGGCGCTCGGCGTCCCGCCCGAGCAGGTCTTCAAGACGCTCATGACGAGCGTCGACGGCGCGCTCACCGTGGCCGTCGTCCCCGTCACGGGGAAGCTCGACCTGAAGGCGCTCGCGCACGCGGTGGGTGGCAAGAGGGCGGCGATGGCCGAGCGCGCCGCCGCCGAGCGCGCCACGGGCTACGTCGCCGGCGGGATCTCGCCGCTCGGCCAGAAGACCCCGCACCCGACCGTCGTCGACGAGACCGTCTGGCTGTTCGACACCGTGCTCGTCTCGGGCGGCCGGCGTGGACTCGACGTCGAGCTCGCGCCCGCCGACCTCGTGCGGCTCACGGACGCCACGGTCGCGGACATCGCCCGCGACTGACCCGGCGCACCGGCTCGCGCCGGGGTCACCTGCCCGACGCGGCGAACGGGCGCGACGTCGGGACGATCTCCTTGCCGAGCGGCAGCAGGGACACGGGGATGAGCTTGAGGTTCGCGATGCCCATCGGGATGCCGATGATCGAGACGAACAGCGGCACGGCCGTCAGGACGTGGCCGATCGCGAGCCAGATCCCGGCGACGAGCACCCAGACCACGTTACCGAGCGTCGACCAGGCGCCCGCCCCGGGCTTGTCGACGACCGTGCGGCCGAACGGCCACAGGACGTAGCTCGCGATCCGGAACGAGGCGATGCCGAACGGGATCGTCACGACCAGCACACAGCACACGACGCCCGCGACGACGTAGCCGAGCGCGAGCCAGAGCCCCGCGAAGACGAGCCAGATGAGGTTGAGGAGCGTGTTCACGTGCCCCACTGTCCCGTACGGCGCGCCCGCGCGGGATCCGGGAGGACCCCGGTCGGACCCCGGTCTCGCGGGCACGCGCCCCGGTCTAGGGTGTCCTGCCATGACCCTCGACGACGCGCGCGCCGGAGTTACCGCACGCCTGCGTCAGGTCCGGGCCCGGCTGCGCGAGGCGGAGGGTGCGGCCGGCCGTGACCCGGGATCCGTGCGTCTCCTGCTCGCGACCAAGACCGTGCCCGCCGAGCTCGTGCGCGCGGCCGTCGAGGCCGACTCCGCGGACGTGCACGCGGCCGGCGCCGGGTCACCGGTGCTGCTCGGCGAGAACCGGGTCCAGGAGCTCGTCGCCAAGGCCCCCGTCCTGACGGACCTCGCGGCCGAGCTGCACCTCATCGGCCCGCTGCAGTCGAACAAGGTGAACCACGCGCTGCGGTGGGCGACGTGCGTCGAGAGCGTCGACTCGCTCGAGCTGGCGAGGCGCCTGTCCGAGCGGTGCGTCGCGACCGCGCGGAAGGTCGACGTGCTGGTGCAGGTCAACGTCTCGGGCGAGCCGACCAAGCGCGGGGTCGCGCCGGAGGAGGCGCTCGGGCTCGCCACGGACGTCGCGGCGCTCCCGGCGCTGCGCCTGCGCGGGCTCATGACGATCGGTGCCAACTCGACCGACCCGGGCCTGGTCCGGGCCGGCTACGCGCGGCTGCGGTCGCTGCGCGACGACCTCGTCGCCTCGGGGGCACCGGGCACCGACGGGGCGACCGGCCTCTCGATGGGCATGAGCGGCGACCTCGAGCTCGCGGTCGCCGAGGGCGCGACGGTCGTGCGGATCGGGACCGCGGTGTTCGGCAGCCGGACGCTCTGACCGGTCCGCAGCGCGCGGCTGCGCGGGCGGGTGGTGGCCAGGTGCCGCCGGTGCAGCAGCTCCATGCGGCGCAGCGCACGCTCCAGCTCGTCCACGGCTCCCCCTCGTCCTTCGCCGACGCGCCCCGCGCCGGTGCGCCGGCCGTCGCCGGCGCTGTCCCCGGGGAGGAGCATCGCGGACCCGCGCTGATACGGCTGCGGCGCGCGCGGTGCCGCGCGGGTGAAGATGTGGTCCATGAACCCCGCACCTCGCACCCGCTTCCCGCGCTGGGTCTTCGGCGTGGGCACGGAGCCCGACGCGCGCTTCTCGCTCGCGAACGAGCGCACGTTCCTGGCCTGGATCCGGACGTCGCTCGCGCTGCTGGCGAGCGGGGTCGCCCTCGAGGCGCTCGCCGTCCCCGTCGAGCCGTGGGCGCGATCCGCCGCGGCGCTGGTCCTCGTGGCCTTGGGAGCCCTCGCGCCGGTGCAGGCGTGGGTCGGGTGGGCGCGCGCGGAGCGGGCGCTACGGCTGGCCCGACCGCTCCCGCCGCCGCTGCTGGCCGGACCCCTCGGCCTGGGGCTGCTCCTCACCGGCGTCCTGCTGCTCGTGGGACTGCTCGCGGCATGAGCCCCGTACCTCCGCCCGTCCCGCCCGGCCCCGCTCCCGCTCCCCCACCCGGCCTGCAGCCCGAGCGCACGGCACTCGCGTGGCGGCGGACCGCGCTCGGGCTCGCGACCGGCTCGCTCGTCGCCGGCCGGCTCCTGGCACCCGACCTCGGGCTGGCCGCGTGGGGGGTCGCGGCGGCGGGGGTCGTGCTGGCGGGAGGTCTCGCGGCGGTGGCGCACCGGCGGTCCACGCGGGAGCACGGGGGCGGGCGGCTCGTGACGGCGTGCGCCGGGGTGGCCCTGCTGCTCGGGGTCGTCGCGGCGGTCGTCGTGCTGCGTGGCGCGCCCTAGCGCGACGCGGACGGGACGACCGGCCTGGCGGCTGCACGGGCGGGACGACAGGCTCCGCGGCCGCACGGGCGGGACGGCCGGCATCCCGGCCGCACGGGCGGGACGGCCGTCCTCGCGGCTGCGCAGGCGGGACGACCGGCCTCCCAGCTGAACGGGCGGGACGACCCGGCCTCGGCCGTGCGGGTGGCCCGCCACCGACCGCCCGACGCGTCGGTCGGGTGTCAAGGTCGCTTGACAGCCGGAGCGGTGTCAAGCATCCTTGTCACCGTTCCGAGTCAAGCACGCTTGACACCCCGCCCGTCCACCGGAGGACCCGTGACCCCGCTCGAGACGCTCCAGGCGATCGACGCTCCCGCCGTGACCGTCGTCGTGCTCACCGTCGTCGCGCTCGCCCTCGTGGTCTCCGAGCCGGTCCTGGGCCGGCGGGAGCACCGCGCGTTCCTCGCCGACCTCGCCGCCGACACCGCACCCGCCGCCCAGGAGTCGGTGCGCGTCCGGCTGTACCGGCAGTGGTCGCGGCAGAGCTGGGTGTTCGGGGCCGCCGCGGTGCTGCTGGTCGCCGGGCTCCCGGGCGTCGGGCTCGCCGACCTCGGGCTGACCGCACCCGACCTCGACGGGCTGCGCGGGCCCGACGGGGGCTCGCTCAGCGGCTCGACGCTCGCCGGCTTCCTCGTCGGCGCGACGCTCGCCGTCGTCGCCTCGCTGCTCCTCGTGCGGTTCCTGGCCCGGCGGTCCACACGCACACCGATCGCCGGGGCGGCCGCGGTCGAGCCCATGCTCCCGCAGACCCCGCGCGGTCGACGCGGCTGGGCCGGGCTCGCGCTCGCCGCCGGCGTCACCGAGGAGGTCACGTACCGAGGACTCCTGCTCCTGACGATCGCGCTGCTCGCACCCGGCGCCGACCGGACGACGGTGCTCGTCGCCGCAGCCGTGCTGTTCGGCGTCGCGCACTGGTACCAGGGCCCGCTCGGGATGCTCGCGACCGGCGCGATCGGCTTCGTGCTCGGCGGCCTCTACCTGAGCACCGGGAGCCTGCTCCTGCCGATGGTGCTCCACACCCTCGTCGACCTCCGCCCGCTGCTCCTGCCCGCCCCCCGGCCCACCGCGACCCCCGGGGTCGGCACGGCCGGGAGCCCCGCCTCACCCGTCCCGGCCGGCAGCCCCGCCTCACCCGTCGCGGCCGGCGCACCCGGGACGAGCGACGACGCCGCGCCGAGCCTCACCGCGACGTCCGCGACGGCGCCCGACGCCACGCGCCCGCACGACGCGCCGGTGACCCCGTGAGGAACGAGATCCGTCGGCTGCGGGAGGAGGCCGGGCTCTCGCAGGCCGCGCTCGCCGAGGCCCTGCGCGTGTCGCGGCAGACCGTGAACTCGCTCGAGACCGGGCGCTACGACCCCTCGTTGCCGCTCGCGTTCGCCGTCGCCCGCTACTTCCGCACCACGATCGAGGAGATCTTCCATGACGAGGCGTGACCGCACCCCCGCGCAGCAGCGCAACGCGTGGCTGCTCGGCATGCTCTCCGGGGCCGTCGCGATGGTCGCCCTCTACGCGGTGCTCGCCGGGCGGGCGCCGGGCAACGCCGCCGAGGGTGCGCTCGCGGGTGGCGCGCTCGTGCTCCTGGCGGCGTGCGTCGCGCGCTGGCGCACCGTGCGGCGTGCGCGGACGGCCGGCACCGCCGCCCGGATCGGCGGGGGCGCGTTCGACGAGCGCGACGACCACGTCCTGACCCGCACCCTCGCGGTCGTCGGGACGGTCGCGATCGTCGCGAGCGGGATCGCATCGGCGGCGGTCATGGTCGGAGCCGACGCGACCGTCGTGGTCGGCGCCCTGCCGTTCGTGCTGCTCGCCACGCTCGGGATCACGTTCATCGTGGTCGACCGCCGGACCTGAGCCGCGGCGATCAGACGACGCGCGCCGGGCTCGCCCAGCCGAGCGCGGTGTCGACGAGCTCGACCCGGCGCAGGCTCGGCAGGTCGTCCAGCGGGATCCACTCCGCGCGGTCGACCGGCCCCTGCACCTCGTGCCGCAGCAGCCCACCCACGACGCGCCCCGAGTACACGACGCGCAGCAGGTGCAGGTCGAGCGGGGCCGGTCGCGGCGGGGCGACCTGCGCACCCGTGCGGAGCGAGTCGACCCCCAGCAGGTCGCCGAGCTCGACGACGAGACCCGTCTCCTGGAGCACCTCGCGACGCGCGCCGTCGTCCGGCGGCTCACCGAACACGAGGCCCCCGCCCGGCAGGGTCCACGCCGAGCCTGCGGCACCGTTCCACCGCATGAGCAGGACACGGCCGGCGTCGACGCACAGCGCGTACGCCGAGATCCGGGTCAGGCGCTCGGTCGCGCCACCGCGCGGGACCCTCATCGGCCGACCTCGACCCCGGCCGCGGTGCGGCGCGGCGGTCCGGAGCGAGCCGAGCGGTGCGTGTGCCTGTGCCGGTGGTGCGCGTCCGCCGTCATGGGGCCTCCTGGTGATCCGCCCCCCGACGGAGCGCCACGGTACCGGGGGTGCGTCGAGCGGGCAACGCGGCGCCGGGGCTCGCGCGTGGCAGCACGGGCGCCCGGACGACGCCCTGCACGCACCTCGTCAGCCGCACATCGGGTCGTCGGGGTCGACGCCGGACTGCGTCGTGACCTCGGGTGCCGGGACGGGTGGCGCGGCGCCGGTCGCCCCGTCGGCCGGCGTCCCCGCCCCGTCGGCCGGCGCCCCCGTACCGTCGGCCGGCGCCCCCGCCGCGGGGTCGGCCGGCTCGCCGGTCCCCGTCCCTGCGCCCGGGTCCGGGACCTCCGGCGCCGGCGGGTCGACGAGCGGCAGGTCGAGCTCGAGCCGCTGCCACACGAGGTCGGCGTCGGGTGTCCACACCAGGTGCCCGTCGGCGCTGCCGTTGGGGACCGTCGCGAAGGTCACCGCGGACGGCTGAAGCTCGCGCAGCGACAGCGCGAGACCCACGAGGTTGTCGGGCGCGCCGAGCTGGTCCGACGCCGTCAGCGAGCGGGTCGCGGCGTCGAGGAACCCGTAGATGCTGCGCGGGCTCGTCAGCACCTCGGCCGAGAGGACCTTGCGGGTCATCGCCCCGACGAACTTCTGCTGGCGCGGGATCCGCTGCGTGTCGGAGTTGTCCGAGCCCGTGACGTACCGCGCGCGCACGTAGTCGAGCGCCTGCTGCCCGGCGAGGTCGTGCCACCCGGCCGCGAGGTCGAGCTCGGTGTTGCCCTTGGTGTCGCGGATCGCCCGCGGCACGCAGACGCGCACCCCGCCGATGGCGTCGACCATGCCCTGGAAGCCGGCGAAGTCGACGAGCAGGAAGTCCGACATCATGAGCCCGGTGTTCTCGGCGATCGTCGAGAGGGTGCACGCCGCCGCGAGGCCCACGTCGCCGGTGTCCGCGCCGATCGCGAACGCCGAGTTGAACTTGTCGGTGCGGGGCCGAGACATCGGTCCGTCGGGGTCGCGGTCGAGGTGGCACGCGGGGATCCGCACCCACGAGTCGCGCGGGATCGACACCACCTCGACGCGCGTCCGGTCCGCGGAGACCTGCACGATCATCGTGGTGTCGGAGCGCATCCCGTCGTCCGCGCCGCCGATCTCGGCGTTCACGCCGCTGCGGTCGTCGGAGCCCATCGCGACGAACCGCACGGGCTGCCCCGCCCAGGAGTCGCCCGGCGGGGGCGGCTCGGTCGGGCTCGCCGACGGGGCGGCGACCAGGTGCGAGATGTCGTCGACCCGCTCGACGTTGCCGTTGAGCCGCACGGCGGCCAGCGCGGCTGCGGACCCGCCGAACGCGAGCACGGCGACGGTCACGAGACCCACGACGCGACCGACGGGCAGGCGCGGGCCGTGCGACGCCGCGTGGCGGGGAGGGGCGGGGGGTGCGCCCTTCGGCGCTGCTCGACGTGCTCGGCTCACCCGGACACCGTAGGGAGTCCGGGCACGCGGGTGGGCCCGCAGCGGGTGGGAGATCGGTGCAGATGACGTGCACGTGCCCTGCGCGGCCCGTCGGCGCACCGCGCGTCGCGCGGAGCGGGGCTCACGGGACGCGTGCCGTCCACTCCGGCGTCCCGAACCGCGTCTCGACGAGATGTGCGGCGCGCTCGAGCTCGGCGTCCGTGAGCGCGCCGTCGACGGTCCGGTAGCGCGACCGGAAGTGCGCCTCGAACGCGGCGATCACGTCGGCCCGCGCCATCCCGGTCTGGGACCGCACGGGGTCGACGCGCTTGTTCGCGCTCGTCGTGCCCTTGTCGGAGAGCTTCTCGCGCCCGATGCGCAGGACCTCGAGCATCTTGTCCGCGTCGATGTCGTACGCCATCGTCACGTGGTGCAGCACGGCGCCGCCCGCGAGGCGCTTCTGCGCGGCGCCGGCGATCTTGCCCGCCGGCGACGCGATGTCGTTGAGCCCCGCGTACGAGGCCCGGACGCCGACGTCGGCGAGCGCCCCGAGGACCCAGTCGTCCAGGAAGGCGTACGACTGCTCGTACGACAGCCCGTCGACGAGCGAGGCCGGGACCACGAGCGAGAACGTGATGCAGTTGCCCGCCTCCATGAACATCGCCCCGCCGCCCGAGACCCGGCGCACGACGGTGATCCCGTGCCGCTCCGCGGCCTCGGCGTCGACCTCGTTGCGCAGCGACTGGAACGAGCCGATGACGACGGCCGGCTCCACCCAGTCCCAGAACCGCAGCGTCGGCCCGCGCCTGCCCGCGGCGAGCTCCTCGGCGAGGACCTGGTCGAGCGCGCAGTGCAGCGCGGGGTGCTGCGGGGGCATGCGCAGCAGCTCGAAGGTGTGGTCGTGCCAGCTCGTGGCGTGGCCGAGGGCCCGGCGCACCGCGATCGCCACGGACTCGGTCGTGAAGCCGACGAGCGTGACGTCCGGGCCGAGCGCGCCGTCGATCGCGGCGGCGAGCTCCGCGACGCCGGCGGTCGCCGGCCGGCCCCGCAGCGCACCCCCGAGCCGGTCGAGCGCGTCGTCGGGCTCGAGGAAGAAGTCCCCGCTCACCCGGACGTCCTCGAGGGCCCCGTCGACCACCGTCACGTCGGCCGCGACGAGCTTGCCGCCGGGCACCTTGTACTCGCCCCGCAGGACCGTCTCGTCGCTCACCCCGTCACCCTACGGCGCGCCCCCGGGCGTCCCCTGCAGCGCCGCGGTCGCGGCCGAGGCCCGCCGCTGCACCAGCGTGTCGAGCGCCGCGCCCTCGCCGAGCCGGTCGACGACGTCCTCGCGCCCGGCTCCCCCGATCACCTCGGCGTTCCAGGTCACGATCGCGTTGCCCACGAGGAGGTGCCCGCGGTACCCGGGCACGGTCGTCCCCTCGGCGGTGTGCCCGATCTCCTGCCAGAGCGACGGGAACCGGCCCTGCGCCTCCGTGGCGGGCTCCCCCGCCCAGGACGCCCCCTCGACGCCCTGGTTGACCTGCCGGTACTCCGGGCAGGAGTCGACGGTCGCGACGAGCGCGCGGAAGGCGTCGGCCGCGGCGCTCTCGTCCGCCACGACGGCGACCTCCTGCCGCACGCGCACGGAGGGCCCGTCCCAGCCGCGGACCTCGTAGGCCAGCGGCGGCGCGCTGACGACCGTCCGGGCGAGCGCACACCGCTCGGGCTCGACGCGCGACCCCTCCGGGACCCCCCACGCCCACGGCAGCACCGGCCACGCCGCCAGCGGGTCGTCACCGGGCAGCGCCTCCTCGAGCTCCTCGCGTCCGAGCAGCAGCGCGCCCGCGGACGCGGCGTCGAACTGCGGGGCCTGGACCGTGGGCAGCACCGTCGGGGCGTCGGTCGTGGAGCCGGGGCTCACCGACGGCGACGGGAACGGCAGCGGCTCGGCCGAGGCCCACGGACGCGCGGCGAGCCCGGAGGCGCCCGCGAGCACGAGCAGCACACCGACGACCCACCAGGGCCACCGGCGGGTGCGCCGGTGCGGCGGGGCCGCCGCGACGTCGACGGGCACGGTGCGCTCCTGCGGACGAGGGATAAGACTCCCTTGACCTTACGCTGACCGAGCGGTCGGCTGCAGGACCCGACCACCGCGCTTCCCCCGGGCCGCGGCCCGAGCGGCGACGCGCGGTCGCGGTCAGCTCGGGTCGACCCCGTGGTGGTACAGGCCCCAGATCGCCGAGTCGGTGAGCGCCTCCCACGACGCCTCGAGCAGGTTCGGGCCGACGCCGACGGTGCTCCAGGACGTCTGGCCGTCGCTCGACTCGATGAGCACCCGCGTCACCGCGTCCGTGCCGTGCATCGAGTCGAGGATGCGGACCTTGAAGTCGATGAGCTCGAACGACTCGAGCACCGGGTAGACCCGCACGAGCGCCTGCCGCAGCGCGTGGTCCAGGGCGTTGACCGGCCCGTTCCCCTCCCCGGTCGAGACGATGCGCTCGCCGCCCGCGTGCAGCTTGACGGTCGCCTCGGCCGTCGCGGGCACCCCGCGCCCGCCGGCCCGCTCGACGATCGCCCGCCAGCTCTCGACCCGGAAGTACCCCGGCCGCCCGCCGTTGAGCTCCTCGACCAGCAGCAGCTCGAACGACGCGTCGGCCGCGTCGTAGGTGTACCCCTGCGCCTCGGCGTCCTTGACCCGCTTGGTCACGCGCGCGAGGAGCTCGCCCTGCCCCGCGAGGTCGAAGCCGAGCTCGCGGCCCTTGAGCTCGATCGCCGCGCGCCCGGCCATGTCGGAGATCAGCATGCGCATGTCGTTGCCGACACGCCGCGGGTCGATGTGCTGGTAGAGGTCGGGGTCGACCTTGATCGCGCTCGCGTGCAGGCCGCCCTTGTGCGCGAACGCGCTGGCGCCGACGTACGGCTGCCGGGCGAACGGGGCGATGTTGGTGATCTCGCTGATCGCGTGCGCGATCCGCGTCATCTCGGGGAGGCCGCCGTCACCCTCGCCGTCGGTCGCGAGGAGCGTGCGGCCGTGCTTGAGCTCGAGGTTCGCGACGACGGCGAGCAGGTCGGCGTTGCCCGTGCGCTCGCCGTAGCCGTTGACCGTGCCCTGGACGTGCTCGCAGCCGGCCCCGACGGCCGCGATGGAGTTCGCGACGGCGCAGCCGGAGTCGTTGTGCGCGTGGATGCCGAGGATCGCGTCGGGGCCCACGGCCGCGCGCACCTCGGCGACGATCTCGGCGACCCAGTCGGGCAGCATCCCGCCGTTGGTGTCGCACAGCGTGACGACCTCGGCGCCGGCCCCGAACGCGCGTACCGCGGCCGACAGCGCGTAGTCCCGGTCGAAGCGGAACCCGTCGAAGAAGTGCTCGGCGTCGACGACGACCCGCCGGCCCTCGCGCACGAGCAGCGCGACCGTGTCGCCGATCATCGCGAGGTTCTCCTCGCCGGTCGTACGCAGCGCCCGCTCGACGTGCCGCAGGTCGCTCTTCGCGACGAGCGTCACCACGGGGGCCTGCGAGTCGATCAGCGCCCGGACCTGCGCGTCGTCCTCCGCCCGGACCCCGGGCTTGCGCGTCGACCCGAACGCCGCGAGCACCGCGTGCTTCAGGTCGAGCTCGGTGCGCGCCCGCGCGAAGAACTCGGTGTCCTTCGGGATGGCCCCGGGCCAGCCGCCCTCGATGAAGCCGACCCCCAGCTCGTCGAGCAGCGGGGCGATCGCGAGCTTGTCCGCGACGGAGAGGTTCATGCCCTCCTGCTGCGCGCCGTCGCGCAGGGTCGTGTCGTAGACGTGGAACGGGCGCGCGCCCTCGGTGCTGGGGTGGGTCACGATCGGCTCTCTCCGTGCGGTCGGTCGGACGTGCGTCGATCTCGGGGAACCGGCCTCGGCCGGCGGGTCCCGCCGGCGGGGTGGTGCCGGCCTGTCGTGTCAGTGTCGATCGACGAGCTGCCGGACGGGGATGGTGCCCGACAACAAAAAAACCCCCCGAGGATGCGGGAGGTCGGCGCGTCTGCGGGTGGGCAGACGCGCTACACGATGATGAGGCTGAGCTGTGTCACGCGCCACATCATGCCACAGCGCCTCGGCGGCCCCTCGTCCCTCTCGCCCGCTGGACACCCGCCCGCCGCGATGCCGCCGGCGCGCCCCCGTCCGCTCGCCGGGACGCCGCCGCGGGGCAGCCGCGGGCAGCCGCGGACCCGCCGGCGCGGCCGCCCGTGACGGACGGCCGCGACGGGCGACGGTCAGACCAGCCGGTGCAGCCAGCCGTGCCGGTCGGCGGCGCGGCCGTACTGGATGTCCGTGAGCTCGGTGCGGATGCGCGTGGTGAGCGCACCCGGCTGGCCGTCGGCCACGGTGTGCTCCCAGCCGCGGCCCGCGAGCCGGCCGATCGGGGTGATGACCGCTGCCGTGCCGCACGCGAAGACCTCGGTGATCGAGCCGTCCGACAGCCCCGTGAGCACCTCGGCGAGCGGGATGCGCCGCTCCTCGACGTCGTGGCCGGCGTCGCGGGCGAGCTGCAGGATCGACGAGCGCGTGACGCCCTCGAGGATCGAGCCGGAGAGCTCGGGCGTCGCGACCGTGCCGTCGGCGCGGACCACGAACACGTTCATGCCGCCGAGCTCCTCGAGCAGCGTGTTCGTCGCGGCGTCGAGGAAGCACACCTGGTCGTAGCCGTTCGCGGCGGCCTGCCGCTGGGGCAGGAGGCTCGCGGCGTAGTTGCCGCCGCACTTCGCGTCGCCGGTGCCCCCGGGGCCCGCACGGTGGAACTCGTCGTCGACCCAGATCGACACCGGCTTGACGCCGCCCGCGAAGTACGGGCCGACCGGCGAGGCGATCACGAGGAACTCGGCCTCGAGCGTCGGGCGGACGCCGAGGAAGGCCTCCGAGGCGTACATGAACGGGCGCAGGTACAGGCTCGCCTCGTCGCCGGTCGGGACCCACGCGCGGTCGGTCGCGACGAGCGCGGTGATCGCGCCGAGGAAGTCGGCCTCGGTGAGCACCGGGAGCGCGAGCCGGTGCGCCGACCGGGCGAGCCGGGCGGCGTTGGCCCACGGGCGGAACGTCCAGACCGACCCGTCCGGGTGCGGGTACGCCTTGAGGCCCTCGAAGATCTCCTGGCCGTAGTGCAGGACCGCGGTCGCGGGGTCGAGCTGCAGCGGCCCGTACCGCTCGACGCGGCGGTCGTGCCAGCCGGTGTCGTGCGACCACGAGACGCGCGCCATGTGGTCGGTGAAGACGGTCCCGAACTTCGGCGCCGCGGTCAGCGCGTCGCGCTCCGCGTCGGGGGTCGGGGTGTCCGTCGGGCGGATCTCGAACGTCGGCAGCTCGGTCGACGGGGACGTGTCGGTGCTCATGAGGGGGCCTTTCACCTGGGACGGTTCTGACGGTACCGGGTGAGACGGCCGGGTGGTCGGGGGACGTGCGCCGCGCGCCGGCCCGCCGCGGGAGCGGGCCGTGCGCGGGTCAGCCGCTGATGCGCGCGGCGAGGTCCTTGCCCACCTCGGCCGTCGACCGTACTCGCCCGAGCGAGCCGCGCTCGGCCAGGTCGGCGGCGACGGCGCGCTCGACGGACGCCGCGGCGTCGGTGAGCCCGAGGTGGTCGAGGAGCATCGCGACGGACAGGACCGTCGCGGTCGGGTCGGCCTTGCCCTGGCCCGCGATGTCCGGCGCGGAGCCGTGCACCGGCTCGAACATGCTCGGCGCGGTGCGGTCCGGGTTGATGTTGGCGGACGCGGCGAGGCCGATGCCGCCGGTGATCGCCGCGGCGAGGTCGGTGAGGATGTCGCCGAACAGGTTGTCGGTCACGATGACGTCGAAGCGCGACGGGTTCGTCACGAGGAAGATCGTCGCGGCGTCGACGTGCAGGTAGTCGACCGTGACGTCGGGGAACTCGGCGTTGACCGCGTCGACCGTGCGGCGCCACAGGTGGCCCGCGTGCACCAGCACGTTGTGCTTGTGCACGAGCGTGAGCTTCTTGCGCGGGCGGGCCGCGGCACGGGCGAACGCGTCGCGCACGACCCGCTCGACGCCGAACGCGGTGTTGACGCTCACCTCGTTCGCGACCTCGGCGGGCGTGCCGACGCGGATCGCGCCGCCGTTGCCGACGTACGGGCCCTCGGTGCCCTCGCGCACGACGACGAAGTCGACCTCACCGGGGTTCGCGAGCGGGGACGTCACGCCCGGGTAGAGCCGCCCGGGGCGCAGGTTGACGTAGTGGTCGAGCGCGAAGCGCAGCTTGAGCAGCAGCCCGCGCTCGAGGACGCCCGAGGGGACCTGCGGGTCGCCGATCGCGCCGAGCAGGATCGCCTCGTGGCCGCGGATCGCCTCGAGGTCCGCGTCCGTGAGCGTCTCGCCGGTCGCGTGCCAGCGGCGGGCGCCGAGGTCGAAGTCGGTGGTGCGCACCGTCACGTCGCTGCCGGCGAGCGCCGCGTCGAGGGCCAGCAGGCCCTGCTCGACGACCTCGGTCCCGATGCCGTCGCCTGCGATCACTGCCAGCTCGATGGTGCGCGTCATGCGGCCACCCTAGCGGGGCGTCCCACGTGCCGGGACGCACATCTCACTCCTCGACACACGCCGAGGGCGGCGCCCCGGGTGCGGGACGCCGCCCTCGGCGGACGTGCGGTGCGACGACGCCGCAGGCCGTGCGGGCCTGCGGGCCGGGCGAGGTGGAACGGGCGCGGCGGTCGGGCCGCGTCGGGTCAGCGCGCGGCCGAGCCCTCGACGTAGTCACCCTCGGTCGGCTTGACCCACGCGAACATCTTGCGCAGCTCACGGCCGGTCGACTCGATCGGGTGCGCCTCGCCCTTCGCGCGGAGCTCCTGGAACTCGGGGGCGCCGGCGTCCTGGTCGTCGATGAAGCGCTTCGCGAAGGCACCGTTCTGGATGTCCGCGAGGACGGCCTTCATGTTCTCCTTGACGCTCGGGTCGATGACCCGGGGGCCCGAGACGTAGTCGCCGTACTCGGCGGTGTCCGAGACGCTCCAGCGCTGCTTGGCGATGCCGCCCTCGACCATGAGGTCGACGATGAGCTTGAGCTCGTGCAGCACCTCGAAGTACGCGACCTCGGGCTGGTAGCCGGCCTCGGTCAGCGTCTCGAAGCCGTACTGGACGAGCTGCGACGCGCCGCCGCAGAGCACGGCCTGCTCGCCGAAGAGGTCCGTCTCGGTCTCCTCGGTGAACGTGGTCTTGATGCCGCCGGCACGCAGGCCGCCGATGCCCTTGGCGTACGAGAGCGCGAGCTCCCACGCCTGGCCGGACGCGTCCTGCTCGACCGCGACGATGACCGGCACGCCGCGCCCGTCCGCGTACTCGCGGCGCACGATGTGGCCCGGGCCCTTGGGGGCGACCATGACGACGTCGTGGCCGGCCTCGGGCGTGATGTAGCCGAAGCGGATGTTGAAGCCGTGGCCGAAGACGAGGGCCGCGCCGTCCTTGAGGTTCGGGGCGATCTCGTCGCGGTACAGGTGACGCTGCACCTGGTCGGGCGCGAGGATCACGACGACGTCGGCACCCTGGACGGCCTCGACGACGGGCAGGACCTTCAGGCCCTCGTTCTCCGCCTTGACGCGCGAGCTCGAGCCCTCGCGCAGGCCGACCGTGACGTCGACGCCCGAGTCGCGCAGGTTCAGCGCGTGCGCGTGCCCCTGGCTGCCGTAGCCGATGACGGCGACCTTCTTGCCGGCGATGAGGGACAGGTCAGCGTCGTCGTCGTAGAACAGCTCAGCCACGGTCGATCTCCTTGTTGGTGGGGGGTCGTGCAGAAGCGTAGGGCGGGGTGCTCCGGGTCCGGCGGGCCGGCCCAGGCGTGGTCAGGCGGTGCGGGAGACCCGCTCGAGCGCGCGGTCCGTGATCGAGCGCGAGCCGCGGCCGATCGCGACGGTGCCCGACTGGACGATCTCGCGGACGCCGAACGGCTCGAGCGCGTTGAGCAGGGCCGTCAGCTTGGCCGGGCTGCCCGTGGCCTCGATCGTCACCGCGTCGGGGACGACGTCGACGACGTGCGCGCGGAACAGCTGCACGACCTCGAGCACGTGCGTGCGCTGCGCGGCCTCGGCGCGGACCTTGACCAGCAGCAGCTCGCGCTGCACCGAGGACGCGTCCTCGAGCTCGACGATCTTGAGCACGTTGATCAGCTTGTTGAGCTGCTTCGTGACCTGCTCGAGCGGCAGGGCCTCGACGTCGACGACCACCGTGATGCGCGAGATCTCGTCGTGCTCGGTCGGGCCGACCGCGAGCGAGTGGATGTTGAACGAGCGGCGGGCGAACAGCCCGGCGACGCGCGTAAGCACGCCGGGCTTGTTCTCGACGAGCACCGACAGCGTGTGCCTGCTCATGCTGCACCTTCTCCAGGGGTCGACGGGGTCGTGACGGGGGCCGGCGTTCGGGGGCGACTGGGGCCGGGCATCAGTCCTCCCGGTCCCACGCCGGGGAGATCCCGCGCGCGTACTGGATCTCGTCGTTGCTCACGCCGGCCGAGACCATGGGCCACACCATCGCGTCGCGCGAGACCGTGAAGTCGACCACGACGGGCTGGTCGTCGATCTCCATCGCGCGCTTGATCGTCGCGTCGACGTCGGCCGTCGTCTCGCACCGCAGCCCCACGCAGCCGTAGGCCTCGGCGAGCTTGACGAAGTCGGGGACGCGCGCGGTGCCGTGGCCGGTGTGCAGATCGGTGTTCGAGTACCGCGACTCGTAGAACAGCGTCTGCCACTGCCGCACCATGCCCAGCGAGGAGTTGTTGATCACCGCGACCTTGATCGGGATCTCGTTGATCGTGCAGGTCGCGAGCTCCTGGTTGGTCATCTGGAAGCAGCCGTCGCCGTCGATGGCCCACACGGTCCGGTCGGGCTCGCCGACCTTCGCGCCCATCGCCGCGGGCACCGAGAAGCCCATGGTCCCGAGCCCGCCGGAGTTGAGCCACGAGTTCGGGCGCTCGTAGCGGATGAACTGCGAGGCCCACATCTGGTGCTGGCCCACGCCCGAGGCGAAGATCGACTCCGGCCCGGAGATCTCGCCGATCCGGCGGATGACGTGCTGCGGGGCGAGGTGGCCGTCGTCGGGCTCGTCGAAGCCCAGCGGGAACGTCTCGCGCCAGGCGTCGACCTGCTTCCACCAGCCCTCGAGGTCGGGCCGGCCGTGCTGCGCGTGCTCCTTGACGAGCTCGGGCAGCAGGTCGGCGAGGACTTCCTTGAGGTCGCCCACGATCGGCACGTCCGCGGCGCGGTTCTTGCCGATCTCCGCGGGGTCGATGTCGGCGTGCACGATCGTCGCGCCGGGCGCGAAGCTCGAGAGCTTGCCGGTCACGCGGTCGTCGAACCGCGCACCGAGGCTCACGATCAGGTCGGCCTTCTGCAGCGCCGCGACCGCGGCGACCGTGCCGTGCATCCCGGGCATGCCCAGGTGCTGCGGGTGGGAGTCGGGCAGCGCGCCGCGGGCCATGAGCGTCGTCACGACGGGCGCGCCCGACGCGTCGACGAGCTTGCGCAGGGCCTCCGACGCGCGCGAGCGGATCACGCCGCCGCCCACGTAGAGCACCGGCCGGCGGGCGGTCGCGAGCAGCCGGGCCGCCTCGCGGATCTGCTTCGCGTGCGGCTTCGTCACCGGGTGGTAGCCGGGGAGCTTGAGCTCCTGCGGCCACGAGAAGGTGGTGTCCGTCTGCATCGCCGACTTCGCGATGTCGACGAGCACCGGGCCGGGCCGGCCGGTCGACGCGATGTGGAACGCCTCGGCGATGACCCGCGGGATCTCGTCGGGGTCGGTCACGAGGTAGTTGTGCTTGGTGACCGGCAGCGTGATGCCGACGATGTCGGCCTCCTGGAACGCGTCCGTCCCGATGAGCGACGCACCGACCTGGCCGGTGATCGCCACGAGCGGGATCGAGTCCATGTGCGCGTCGGCGATCGGGGTCACCAGGTTCGTCGCGCCCGGGCCGGACGTCGCCATGCACACGCCGACCTTCCCGGTGGCGTGCGCGTAGCCCTGCGCCGCGTGGCCGCCGCCCTGCTCGTGCCGCACGAGGATGTGCCGGACGCGCTTCGAGTCCATGAGCGGGTCGTAGGTCGGCAGGATCGCGCCGCCGGGGATGCCGAAGACCACCTCGACGCCGGCCTCCTCGAGCGAGCGGACGATCGACTGGGCACCCGTGACGCGCTCGGGGCCGACGGCGACGTCGCGCGTGACCTCGGCGCTGCGCGGATCGGCGGTGACGCGCACGGAGGCCGGCGTGGCCGGCGTGCGCGGGGGTGCCGGGTGGGGACCCTGGACCATCGGTTTCTCCCTGGCTTCGGTGCTGGTGGAGCTCGGGTCGTGCTGTGCGGTGCTGTCGTCCGTCCGCGCGGGCGAGCCTGCCGCCGACATAGAAAAACCCCTCGGCCCGGAACGGGCTGGACGAGGGGTGAGCGCGCGACGAGACCTGGTGACGAGGTCGCCTCAGCCGGCGCGCTCAGGTACTACGAGAAGGAGGATCGTCTGCACGTCCGGGACTCTACGCCGCACCCGCGGGGATGTCACCTCACCCCGTGGCGCGTCTCGCATGGTGGTTCACGTGTCCGGCATACGGAAACGCTCGCCACGGCTCATGCGGCCCCCGGGCCGTGCCGATCTGGACGGCAGGAGGCCCCACGGGACCTCGACCGGATGCTGCCGTCGCTGCGGCGAGGAGGGAGGACGGCCATGCCCTCCACGCGTGCGCCCGCGCTCGTGGTCGCCGCCCTGCTGGTCCTCGCGGCGTGCGCCGGACCGACCCCCGCCGCGGACCCGGTACCCGTCGAGAGCTCGACGCCGGCGAGCTCCACGGCGAGCTCGGCGCCGACCGCGCCGGGCGGCGACGCGGGTGCGCCCCTCGAGCAGCTCGCGGACGCCCTCGTCTACGACCCTGCCGCTCTCGCGCTGCCCGCGGACGCCGGTGCGCACTTCGCCGCGGCGGACCTGAGCACGTTCGCGGCCCAGGCGATCGAGGCGTTCGACGTCGTGATGGAGACCTCGGAGCAGACGCAGCGGCCCGACGGCGACGGACCGCTCCTGCTCGCGTACTTCGAGCCCGTCGCCGTGCACCTCACGCCGTCGGCGTGGTCGCTCCTCGTGGACGCGTTCGAGTCCGGCGACCAGCCGACCGTCTCGGCGCTCGTCCCGTCGAGCGCGCTCGTCCCTCCCGTCGCGCCGGCCCCGGGCGCGGACCCCGCGGATCCTGGCGCTGGGGAGTCCGACCCGCCCCGCACCGCCGACGGCGCCGCCGCGACGGAGCAGGTCGGGAGCATCGAGCCCTACCGGCCGACCGGGCAGCCCACCGTGGAGCTCGTGGCGCCCGAGGCCGGCGCCGCACGCCTTGCCGTCACGTTCTCCTACCAGCGCGTCTTCGGCGCCCCCGACGGGGAGCGCGTCTACGACACCGACCACACCCTGTACCTCGTCCCGGTCGAGGGGCGGTGGCTCGTCGACGGCTGGCGGACGAGCTACCCGACGCTCGCGCCCTGAGCGCGTCGGGTCGGAGCGCGCCCGGCCCGCGGCTCGGACCACGGGGCTCAGCAGCAGCGCGAGCCCGGGTGCCGCGCGGTGTGCGCGTGCCGCTCGCGCCAGTACTCCCCGACGCCCAGCGGCGTGGCCCCCGGGGAGGTGCGCGCGAGGTGCGCGACGTAGCGCGCGTGGTCGTCGTCGCCCAGCAGCGCGCCCACGTACCAGCGCACCGCGCGCCACGCCCGGGCCGCCCGCGCCCGCACGCC
>NZ_JBFTER010000024.1:0-51143 GCF_047229345.1 Cellulomonas jepli
CGCCGGGCGAGGCCGGGGACCGCCGTGCGCGCCTGCGCCCGCTCGAGCGCCGCACGCTCGCGCCGCGTGAGCGGCAACGCGTCGGGCTCGGGCACGGGCGTCCTCTCGGTCCTCGGTGGGTGCTGCGCCTGCGGTGCTCGCAGGGACCCGGCCCCCTCGGGGCACGGTCCGCGCGCGGCACGTCCGACCGTAACCGATCCGTGACCGCGGCGGGTAGCGGGAGCAGGACGCTTGTCCGGGTTCGCCGGGACGTCTCACCCGTCGAGCACGCCCGGCGCGGCTCGGTCGTGCCCGCGGTGCGGCGCGGTCGTGCCCGCGGCGCGGCGCGGTCGGGTCCGGGCAGCGTCAGGCCGGGCCGTACACCGCCTCGGAGGTCGCGCTCAGCGTGCGGCACAGCGCGTCGAGACCGACACCGCGCTCCGCGGCGACCCGGCGCACCGTGAGGCCCAGCAGGTACGGCGCGTTCGGCCGCCCGCGCAGCGGGTGCGCGGTGAGGTAGGGCGCGTCGGTCTCGACGAGCACCCGGTCGAGCGGGACCGCGCGCAGGGCCGCCCGGAGCTCGTCGTTCGCCCCGAAGGTCACCGGACCGGCGAACGAGAGGTACCAGCCGCGGTCCGCGCACAGCCGCGCCATGGCCGCGTCGCCCGAGAAGCAGTGGAAGACGGTGCGCTCCGGCGCACCGTCGCGCTCCAGGACCTCGAGCACCGCGGCGTGCGCGTCCCGGTCGTGGATCTGCAGTGCGAGGCCGAGCTCCTTGGCGAGCGCGACGTGCGCGCGGAACGCCTCGACCTGCACCTCGCGGCCGAGCGGACCGGCGCGGAAGTGGTCGAGCCCCGTCTCGCCGACCGCACGCACGCGCGGGTTCGCCCGGGCCACGTCGGCGACGCGGGCGATCGCCGCGTCCAGGTCGAGGTCGTGGCGCGGGTCGAGCGCGGGGTCGAGGCCGTCGGGCGCGACCTCGAGCACCCGCGCGTGCAGCACGGCCTCGTTGGGGTGGATCGCGACGGCACCGAGCAGCCGGACGCCCGCGAGACCGTCGGGGTGCGCGCGCAGCAGCGCGTCGGTCCACGCGATCGCGTCGACGTCGCAGCCGACCTGGACGAGCGCCGTGACACCGGCCGCCGCCGCCCGGCCGAGGTGGTCCTCGAGGGTACGGCGCCCGGGCGCACGGCTCGCACCGCGCTCGTCGTCCGTCGGGGCGCCGTCGCGCTGCCCGTCGGGCGACGGCGCGTCAGGCGCCGCCGACGCACCGGCCGCGTCCGCCGCGCCGTCGGGCACGTCGAACGCGAGCACGCTCTCGAGGTGCGTGTGGTTGTCCCAGACCGGGGACGGCAGCGGCTCGGGGTCGGCCGGCCAGCCGCGCTCGCGGCTGCGCGACCGGCTCACTGCTCGGCCGGCTCCTCGATCCGCGGGAACAGCGACGCACCCTTGGTCACGGTGGTGCCCACCGGGAGCACCCCGAAGCGGCCGGCGTCCGCCACCGGCTGCGCGCCGAGCGCCCCGAGCGCCCCCTCGGCACCGAGCGCCGCCCACAGCTGCTGCGCGGCCCGCGGGGTCACCGGGTGCAGCAGCACGGCGAGCGAGCGCAGGGCCTCCGCGGCGGTCACGAGGATCGTCGCGAGGCGCCCACCGGCGACGCCGAGCCCGTCCTCGCCGACCTCGCCGGGCGCCTTGGCGACCTTCCACGGCTCCTGCTCGGTCAGGTAGAGGTTCGTCGCGTCGACCAGGGTCCACACCGCGCCGATGGCCTCGTGCAGCGCGAGCCGGTCGATCGCCTGCTCGGCGTCGGCCACCGCGCGCGCGGCGACCTCGGCGAGCGCCTCCTCGGCGGACGTGAGCGGGCCGGGCTCCGGCAGCGAGCCGCCGAAGTTCTTGGCGATCATCGCCGTGACGCGCGAGGCCAGGTTCCCGAAGCCGTTCGCGAGCTCGGAGGTGTATCGGGCGTGCAGGTCCTCCCACGAGAAGGAGCCGTCCTGCCCGAACGCGATCGCGCGCAGGAAGTAGTAGCGGAACGCGTCGGACCCGAACGTGTCGATGATCTGGCTCGGCGCGATGCCCGTGAGCTTGGACTTGCTCATCTTCTCGCCGCCGACCAGCAGCCAGCCGTGCGCGAAGACCTGCCCGGGCAGCGGGAGCCCCGCGGCCATCAGCATCGCCGGCCAGATGACGGCGTGGAACCGCAGGATGTCCTTGCCGACGAGGTGCACGTCGGCGGGCCAGACCCGCTCGAACCGCGCCTTCTCCTCGGGGTCGTCCGACCCGAGGCCGACGGCCGTCGCGTAGTTGAGCAGCGCGTCGAACCACACGTAGAGCACGTGGCTCGTGTCCCACGGGATCGGGATGCCCCAGTCGAAGGTGTTCCGCGAGATCGACAGGTCCTGGAGGCCCTGGCGCACGAACGCGAGGACCTCGTTGCGGGCGCTCGCGGGCTGCACGAACGTCGGGTTGGCCTCGTAGAACTCGAGCAGGCGCTCGGTGTACGCGCTCATGCGGAAGAAGTAGTTCTGCTCGGAGAGCATCTCGACCGGCTTGCCGTGGATCGGGCAGACCTTCTGGCCCTCGTACTCCCCGGTGCCGTCGAGCAGCTCGCCGGGAAGCTTGTACTCCTCGCAGCCGACGCAGTACGGGCCCTCGTAGGACCCCGCGTAGATCTCGCCCTTGTCGTGCAGGTCCTGGATGAACGACTGCACGCGCGTGGTGTGGCGCTCCTGCGTGGTGCGGATGAAGTCGTCGTTGACGACGTCGAGCGTCTGGAGCACGGGCTGCCACTGACTCTCGACGAGCCGGTCCGCCCACTCCTGCGGGCTCACGCCGTTCGCCTCGGCGGTGCGCATGACCTTCTGCCCGTGCTCGTCGGTCCCCGTGAGGAACCAGACCTGCTCCTGGCGCTGGCGGTGCCAGCGGGTGAGGACGTCGGCCGCGACCGTCGTGTACGCGTGCCCGATGTGGGGGGCGTCGTTGACGTAGTAGATCGGCGTGGTCAGGTAGAAGGACGAGCGGGACTCGGGCATGGCGACATCGTAGGCGGGGGCGCGCGCCGGGTCCCCGTCATTGCGCGCGGGTGGACCGTCGCGGCGCCCCCGTCCGCCCCGACGCCGTCCGCGCCCGCCCGGTCCGCACCGGCGGCCGCGTGCCGACGCCCCGCGGTGGCCGTGGTGGCCGCGACGGGGCGTCGGTGCGTGCCGGACGGGGGTCAGGCCCGGGTCACGAGGGCGTGCAGGTGAGCGCGGGCGTCCCGGGGGCCGCGCCGCTCACCTGGAAGCCGAACGTCGTCGAGGCGCTGGCCGCGAGCGAGCCGTTGTACGACTCGTTGCGCACGGTCTCGCTCGAGCCGCTCTGCGTGAGGCGGCCGTTCCACAGGCTGCTGATCGTCTGGCCGTTCGGGAACGTCCAGCGCACCGTCCACGCGGAGATGGCCGACGAGCCGGTGTTGCGGACCGTGACCGAGCCCTGCGAGCCGCCCTGCCACGCGTTCGCGGTCGAGTACGTCGCGGAGCACGCGCCCGAGCCGGTCGGCGGCGGGGTCGTCGGGGGCGGCGTCGTGGGCGGGGGCGTCGTCGGCGGCGGGGTGCTCCCGCCCGTCGTCACCGAGAAGCTGTTCACGGCGAGGCCCGTCCCGCCGATCCACGGCTCGAAGCCGGCCTGGACGCTCGTGAGCCACCAGGCGTTCGACCCCAGCCCGCGGCTGACCACGTCGTCCCAGAAGGTCTTGACGTTGAAGCTCCGGCTGGTCGTCGGAGTCGTGCGCACGTACGAGATGACGTTCCAGCCGATGTTGCCGGACCACACCTCCCACGTCGCGCCGTTGAGGTTCGCCGTGCCGACGCGCGAGCCGATCGGCTGGATCGAGCCCTGGCGGTTGAGCCAGATCATGAGCTCGGCACCGTTGTTCTGGCCGGTCGTCGACGTCGGGCGGCTCTGGTGGAACCAGATGTCGTACGCGGCGTTGTAGGTGCCGCTGCTCGGGTAGCTCATGCTCACGCTGGTCGAGATCCCGGCGAACGCGGGGTCGCTCGCCTGGAGGCCGTTGGTGAGGATGTTGCCGCTCGTCGAGCAGACGCCGTAGTGGCAGCCGTAGTAGACGGTGGGGTACGACTTCGGGGTGCCGTTCGTGGGGTTGCTCCCGTCGGCCTGGGTGACCCGGAAGCCGGTCGCGGTCGTGTCGATGCACTGCGTCGCGCTGCTGCCCCAGCGGTTGTTGCCGACGACGTAGCGGCCGTTCTGGATCGGCGCGCTGCCGTACTGCTCGCAGATGACGGCGGCGGTCGCGGGCGCGGCCGCCACGAGCACGGACGCGCCGAGCCCGAGGCTCAGCAGGCCCGTCAGCAGGGTGGTGCGTAGGGATCTCATGTCGCTCCTTGGTCCGTGCGGGGACGGCGAGGACTCACGTTGCTCCGCGCGGGTGCAGGCCCGGCAGGAGTGGCCGACGACGCAGCACTGCGACGGGGCGACGTCCGTCATGGAAGCACCGCTGCGGCCTCGCCGCGCTCGGCGAAACGTTTCACCATCCGCGGGGTCCGCACGCAGAGCGGCCGCCCGACGAGAACCGCGCTCGCCCGTGCCGCGCCCCGTGCGCGTGGCCGGCGAAGACGCCCGCACACACCGGGCGCCGTTGACCGGCCGGCGCAGCAGCGGGATCGTCGGCGCATGTACTTCGTCCCGGACGACGGCTCCGTGCCCACGCTCCCCGCCTGGTCCACGGGCCCCCCGGAGAACGAGCTCCCGGTCCCCGTGCCGGTGCGGGGGGTCCTCGCGCGGACGGACGACGTCGCGATCGCGCTCGTCGGGGGACGCGTGTCCTCCACGGGCGTGGAGATCGACCTCACCGTCCGCCGCCGCGACGACGAGGACGACGACGCCGAGCTGCACACGATCGTCCACGGTCACGCCTACGCGCGCCGCCCCGGACCGGCGGCCGGCCGCCTGCTGCTCGGGGTCGAGCTGCCCGACGGCGGCGTGGCGACGAACGTGGGGCCGGCGCTCGAGTCCGCCGACGACGACGCTCCCCGGTTGACGCCCCGCGACAGCCACGGCGGCGACCGCCGCGTCGACGCGACCTTCTGGCTGACGCCCGTGCCGGCCGAGGGCGACCTCGTCTTCGTCTGCGCGTGCCCGGCGCTCGGCGTCCCCGAGACGCGGACCGTCGTCCCCGCGGCCGTCCTCGCGGGTGCGGCGGAGCGTGTCGAGGTGCTGTGGGCGGTCGAACCGCGCGTGGCACGGCCGCCGGCTCCCCCGCCGGTCCACCCGCCCGCCGGAGGGTGGTTCGAGCGCGTGCTCGGCCCGGCCGACGCGCCGGCGTCGTCGGGCGCGCCGCAGTCGCCGGGCGGGCCGCCGTCGCCGGACGAGCCCGCGCCGCCGAGGTCACCGGCCTGACGTCGGCACCTCGTCGATGCACCCCGCGCGCCGCACCCCAGCGCGCGCACCCGCCTCGCCCCTCGGCCCAGGGCGCCGTCCGCGCCGAGCCTCAGGCCGCGTGGAGCGCGCGCCCGGGGAACGTGACGCCCGTGAGCTCCTCCGAGACGTCCCACAGCCGTCGCGCGAGCTCGCGGTCCCGCGCCTTGGCGGACCGGCCGACGAGCGTCGGGGCACCGCGGCCCTCGAGGAAGCCCCCCGGCCCGGCGTAGGAGTCGCCCGGGACGTCGCCGACCGCCGCGAGGAGCGTCGGCAGCGCGCCCTGCTCCTCGCTCTGCGACATGAGCCGGCTCACGGCCCGCTCGACGGCGTGCCGCGCCCGGCTCCGACCGTCGGCACGCAGGAGGTTCGTGGCGGCGAGGCCCGGGTGCGCCGCGGTCGCGATCACGGGCGAGCCGGCCTCGTCGAGCCGGCGCTGCAGCTCGGTGGTGAAGAGCAGGTTGGCGAGCTTGGACTGGGCGTACGCGGTCATCGCCCGGTACGGCTTGCGCTCCCACTGCAGGTCGCCGAAGTCGATGGCTCCCATCCGGTGACCGTTGGACGAGACGGTCACGACCCGTCCCCGGATCCGCGGGAGCAGCAGGTTCGTGAGCGCGAAGTGGCCGAGGTGGTTGGTCCCGAGCTGCAGCTCGAAGCCGTCGGCGGTGCGCGTGAGCGGCGGGATCATCACGCCCGCGTTGTTGATCAGGACGTCGACGTCCCCGGTGAGCTCGTCCGCGAACGCGCGCACCGAGGCGAGGTCGGCGAGGTCGAGCCGGCGCACCTCGACGTCGCCGGCCATCCCCGCGGCGGCGCGGCGCCCCTTCTCGACGTCCCGCACCGCGAGGACGACGCGTGCGCCGCGCTCGGCGAGCACCTGCGCCGCCACCCGCCCGATCCCGCTGTTGGCACCCGTGACGACGACGGTGCGCCCGGTCATGGCGGGGACGTCCGCCGCGGAGAATGTTGTCATGTGCAACATAGTAGGCAGCGGCCACAATGTCGTCAACGGCAACATCGGCGGTAGGCTGCGAGGCGTGCCCGAGACGACCGACGAGCGCCGCTACCACCACGGCAACCTCCGCACCGCCCTGCTCGACGCGGCGGAGCAGCGCCTCCGCGCGACCAGCCCCGACCAGGTCACGCTGCGCGACCTCGCGCGCGAGATCGGTGTCAGCCACGCCGCCCCCCGCCGGCACTTCGCGAACCGGCAGGCCCTGCTCGACGCGCTCGCCGAGGCCGGGTTCGCCCGCCTCGACACCGCCCTGCGCGGCGCGCTCGCGGACGCCGGTTCCGGCGCCGACTTCCCGGGACGCCTGCGCGCCGCGATGACCGCCTACGTGCACTTCGCGACCGAGAACGCCGCGCTGCTCGAGCTCATGTACACGAGCAAGCACCGGGCCGGCGCTGAGCGGATCGTCGAGGCCGCGTCGGCCCCGTTCACGCTCATGCACGGGCTCGTCGTCGAGGGTCAGGAGCTCGGGGCCCTGCCTGCCGGTGACCCCGAGCGGACCGGCCTCGTGGTGTTCGCGACGCTCCAGGGCATCGCGTCGATGATCAACGGCAGCCTGGTGCGGCCCGAGCTGCTCGACGGGCTCGTGGAGACGGCGGTCGAGCAGCTGCTGGGCGGCGCGCGCCCGGGCTAGCCGGCGGGTACCACGGTCACGCGCAGGATCCGGTCGTCGCCGTCGCGCACCCGGCCGCGGCCGTCGGTGTTGCCCGTGACGACCCACAGCGAGCCGTCCGGCGCAACCTCGACCGCGCGGAGGCGCCCGTGCTCGCCGTCGAGCAGCGCCTGCGGCTCCCCCACCCCGTCGGACCCCAGCGGCACGCGCCACAGCCGCTCCCCACGCAGGCCCGCGAGGTAGACGCCCTCGCCGGTCACCGCGAGCCCGCTCGGTGACGCGTCGGACGTCGCCCACGTCGCGACCGGCGCCACGAAGCCCTCGTCCTCGCCGCCGTCCCCCTCGACGACGGGCCAGCCGTAGCTGCTGCCGGGCGTCAGCACGTTGAGCTCGTCCCACGTCTCCTGGCCGAACTCCGAGGCGAACATCCGGCCGTCCGCCGCCCAGCCGACGCCCTGCACGTTGCGGTGCCCGAGGGTCCACACGGGCGAGCCGGGGAACGGGTTGCCCGGCGCCGGCTCGCCGTCGGCCGTGACGCGCAGGACCTTGCCGCCGAGGCTGTCGCGGTCCTGGGCGAGCGACGTGTCGTAGGTGTCGCCGGTCGTGACGTAGAGGAACCCGTCGGGGCCGACCTCGAGGCGACCGCCGTTGTGGTTCTGCCCCTTCGGGATGCCCGTGAGGACCTCGGTGACCTCGCCGAGCGTCGCGCCGTCGAACGGGGCGGTGAGCACGCGGTTGTCGCGCTCGGACGTGAGGTAGACGGCGACGGTCGTCGCGCCCGCGCCCGGCGCGGCACCCTCGGACGCGCCCTCCGCGGGCAGGACCGCGACGCCGAGCAGCCCGCCCTCGCCCTGCGCGTCGGTCGCCGCCGCGATCGCGTCCGCACCGGGCCCGACGACGTCCGTCACGTCGCCCGCGGGGTCGACGACGACGAGCCGTCCGGCGTCGCGGAGCGTCACGAGCGCGCGACCGTCGGGCAGGAAGTCCAGGCCCCACGGGATGTCGAGCCCAGACACGACCTCGTCGACCGCGGTCACGTCGACCGTCGGCACCTCCACGAGCGCGGCGCCCGTGCCGGTCGACCCGGTCGCGGGCGCCGTCGACGACCCCGGGCTCAGCCCGGGGGTCGCCGGACCGCCGCCCGCGTCGGACGTCGTGCACCCGGCGAGCAGGAGCGCCGCCACCGCGAGCGTCACCGTCCCGTCCACCCCTCGACCGCTCCACCGCGTCCGCTCGACCATGCGGTCAGCCTCGCGGGTCGCGGGCACGGCCGCCTCCCGACGGCGCGCAGCGTCACCCCCGCGCAGCGTGGACTCGCACGCCGCGTCAGCACCGCACGCAGCGTCGACCCGCGCGCAGCGTCAGCCCAGCCGCGTCAGCCCGCGCCGCAGCCCGCGCACGGCCTGCGCGATCCGCTGCTCGTTCTCGATGAGCGCGAACCGCACGTGCCGGTCGCCGCCGGGACCGAACCCGACGCCCGGCGACACCGCGACGTCGCACTCCCGGACGAGGTGCTGGGCGAACTCGATCGACCCCATCTCGGCGTACTGCTCGGGGATCCTCGCCCACGCGAACATCGTGCCGCGCGGCTTGAGGATGTCCCACCCGATGCGCGTGAGGCCGTCGTAGAGCGCGTTGCGGCGCGACGCGTAGACGGTGTTGAGCTCGGTCGGGTAGTCGGCGGCCTCGTTGAGGGTCACGGTCGCGGCGATCTGGATGGGCTGGAACGTGCCGTAGTCGAGGTAGCTCTTGAGCTTGGCGAGCGCCCCCACGACGTCCGGGCGCCCGACGAGGAACGCGACGCGCCAGCCCGCCATCGAGAACGACTTCGTCATCGAGTACAGCTCGACGGCGACCTCCTTGGCACCCTCGCACTGCAGGATCGACGGCGGCGTCCACCCGTCGAAGCACATGTCGGCGTACGCGAGGTCGTGCACCAGCACCACGTCGCGCTCGCGCGCCCAGTCGACGAGCCGCTGCAGGTCGGGCAGGTCGACGGTCGTCGTCGTGGGGTTGTGCGGGAACGAGAGCACGACGACGCGCGGCTTGGGCCAGCCGAGCTCCCACGCCTCCATGACGCGGTCGATGTACCCGGCGCCGTCGTCGCCGTCGCCGATCGGGACCTGCCGGGCGTCGGCGCCGGCGAAGTACGGGCCCCAGATGTGGATCGGGTAGCTCGGCGTCGGGACGATCGCGGCGTCGCCCGGCTGCAGCAGCACCCACATGAGGTGGCTGAAGCCCTCCTTCGCGCCGATCGTCGAGATGATCTCGGTGTCCGGGTCGAGGCTCACGCCGAAGCGCCGCTGGTACAGGTCGGCGACGGCCTGGCGGAGCTTGGGGATGCCGCGCGACGAGGAGTACCGGTGGTTGCGCGTGTTCTGGGCCGCCTCCGCGAGCTTGTCCACCGCGATCTGCGGGCTCGGCAGGTCCGGGTTGCCGAAGCCGAGGTCGATCACGTCGTGGCCGGCGCGGCGGGCCTCGAGCTTGAGCGAGTCGATGATCGTGAACACGTAGGGCGGCAGGCCCGGGATGCGGCGGAACTCCATGGACCGACGCTAGTGCCCGCGTGCGGGGACGCACCCGGTCCGCCACGCTGCGAGACTCGGGACGCGGGGCCGCCCGCACGACCTGGAGGAGCACCGTGACGCAGCAGGACTCCCACGCCCAGCCGACGCCGACCAGCGCCACCGCCGCGCCGAGGACGTCAGCGCCGACCGCCCCTGACGCCGCACCCCGGGCAGCGGCTGACGGCGCCGGGCCCGTGCGCGCGCTGCTCGTCGTCGACGTCCAGCCGACGTTCTGCGAGGGCGGGTCGCTCCCGGTCGAGGGCGGCAACGCCGTCGCCACGGCGATCGCGCGCTACGTCGACGTGCACCGCGACCGGTACCCGCTGGTCGTCACGACGCAGGACTGGCACGTCGACCCGGGCGCCCACTTCAGCGACACCCCCGACTTCGTCGACACCTGGCCGCCGCACGGTGTCGCGGGCACGGCCGAGGCCGCGATCCACCCCGCGCTCGCCGCGATGCTGCCCGACCTCAGCGTCCGCAAGGGCGCGTACGCCGCCGCCTACTCGGGCTTCGAGGGCGTCGACACCGACGGGCGCCCGCTCGCGGACCTGCTGCGCGAGGGCGGCGTGACGGACGTCGACGTCGTCGGGATCGCCGAGTCGCACTGCGTGCGAGCGACCGCCCTCGACGCCCACGCGCTCGGGCTGCGGACCCGGGTGCTGACGGACCTCACCGTGCCGGTGACCCCGGAGCTCGGCGCGCAGGCGCGCGCGGAGCTCGCCGCGGCGGGGGTCGAGCTCGTCGCGTCGTACGACGCGTGAGCGGACCCCGACCGGCGCGCGGCACCGGCACCGACGTGCCCACCGAAGCCCGGGCCCTCTACCCCGCGGTCCCCGGCGCCACACCCGTCGACGGCAGCGGCCCGTACTGGTCACCGGGTGACGTCCTGTTCTGGCGCGAGTCACCCCACCGCGGCCACCCCGTCCGCGTCGTGCGGGACGACGCGCGCGGACTCGTCGCGTGGCTGCCGCGCGGCTCCGAGTCCGTCGTCGCCCGGCTGCCCGACGGCCGGGACGTGCGCGCCGTGCGGCCCTCGGAGCGCGACCGGCACACCGAGGTCCCCAACCGGAGGCGGTGGCAGGGTGCGGGCCAGGTGCGGGTGGCTCCCACGGGCGCCCCCTGGTCGCTCTGGTTCTTCACGGGCGACGACGGCGGGTGGACCGGCGTCTACGTCAACGTGGAGCTGCCGCACCGGCGAGGAGCGCGGACCACCGTGACCCACGACCTCGTGCTCGACCTCCTGGTCCACCCGGACGGGTCGTGGCAGTACAAGGACGAGGACGAGCTGGCCGACCTCGAGGGGGCCGGGACGATCTCGCCGGCGTTCGCGTCCTGGGTGCGCGCGCAAGGCGCCGCCGCCGCGGAGGTCGTCGAGCGCCGGGGCTGGCCGCTCGACGAGGGGTGGGAGTCGTGGCGCCCGCCGACCGGGTGGGACGAGCCCCTGCCCCTGCCCGACGACGTCCGGTACGCGGCGGACGAGCTCGGCTGACCCCGTCCGCGTCGCGCCCGGCCGGGTGCCGACGGCGCGACCAGCCGGTACGACGGCTGCGATCCGCGGTCAGCCCGCGAGCGGCCCCATCGCGTGCAGCTGCGCGTACGCTCCGCCGCGCGCGACGAGCTCCTCGTGCGCGCCGATCTCCACGAGCCGCCCGTCGCGCATCACCGCGATCCGGTCGGCGCCCTGGATGGTCGTGAGCCGGTGCGCGACGACGAACGTCGTGCGGCCCTTCATCAGGCGCGCGAGGGCCTCCTGCACGAGGCGCTCCGACGCGGTGTCGAGCGCCGAGGTCGCCTCGTCGAGCACGAGCACCCGCGGGTCCCGCACGAGCGCGCGGGCGATCGCGAGGCGCTGGCGCTGACCGCCCGAGAGGCGTGCGCCACGCTCGCCGATCACGGCGTCGAGCCCGCCCATCGCCTCGACGAACTCGAGCGCGTTGGCGTCCCGGAGGGCGGCGCGGACCGCGTCGTCGGACAGGTCCGGGCTGCCGTACGTGACGTTGGCGCGCACGCTGCCCTCGAACAGCAGCGACTCCTGCGGCACGACGGCGAGGAACCGGCGGTAGGTGCGCAGGTCGAGCTCGGCCATGTCCCGGCCGTCGAGCAGGATGCGGCCCTGCGTCGGGGCGAGGAACCCGATGACCATGTTCAGCACGGTCGACTTGCCCGAGCCCGACGGCCCGACGAGCGCGACCGTCTCCCCCGCGGCGACGTCGAGCGTCAGCCCGTCGACCGCGTGCTCGTCCGGCGCGTCGTCGTACGCGAACCGCACGTCGTCGAAGCGCACGGCGCCCGCGACGTCGGTCACCTCGGCCTTGCCCGCGTTGCGCTCGACGTCGGGCTCGGTCAGGACCTCGCCCATCGACCGGACCGACTCGAGGCCCTTCGTCACGACGGGCGCGAGGCTGAGCAGCGCGGTCACCGAGCCGGTGAGCGCCATGAAGTAGCTCGAGAGCATCACGACGTCGCCCGCGCTCACGTCGAACACGCCGGTCCACGCGACCCACGCGGCGCCGACCAGGCACGCGACGCTGAGCAGCTGGAACGTGATCCACGCGAGCGCGCCGAACTTGCCGTTGACGACGTCGAGCCGGATCCCGGCCTCGCGGACGCCGACGAGCGAGCGGTCCATGCGGTCGAGCTCGTCGTTCTCGAGCGCGTGGGCCCGCGTGATCGGGATGAGGTGCGTCATCTCGCTGACCCGCGCCGACATCTGCTCGACCTGCGCGCGGAACGCGGCGTTGCGCGCGGTCATGCGCCGGCGCATCGCGACGACGAGCAGGGCCGACGCGGGCACCGCGACCGCGAACACGGGCAGGAACTCCGGGACGCGCACCGCGGTGATGACGATCGCCCCGGCGAGGGTCGTGACCGCCGCCATCCCCGAGTCGAACGTCTGGCGGGTGCTCTCGACGACGTTCTCGACGTCGCGCACGATCTTCGCCTGGAGGACGCCCGCGCTGATCCGGCGGTGGTAGCCGATCGACAGCTCCTGCAGGCGGCGGCACAGCGCCATGCGCAGGTTCGTCTCCACGGTGCGCACCGAGAGGGACAGCTGGCGGATGAACAGCACGCTCAGCGGGTAGTTCTGGCCGATGAACAGCGCCATGAGCGCGGCGGCCCACCACAGGTCCCGCAGCGGGCGGTGGTCGACGACGATGTCGATGACCTCCGCGGTGAGCACCGGCATGATCCACACCGGCGAGTGCTTGAACGCGAACGCCACGGCCGCGACGAGCAGGCGCCAGCGCTGCCCCGCGAACAGGTACGCGAGCGTGCGCAGGGGTCGGCCGCCCTGGTAGCGGTCCTCGAGCAGCTCGCCGGTCACCGCGTCATCGTAACGATTCGATCGTGATCGCACCGGGTGATCCCGCGGGCCGCGGCGGGCGGGCGCCGGGCGAGCAGTGCCGGGCGAGCGGGTAACCGGCGCCGCCCCGAGCGTCAGCGCGAGCGCGCCGCCAGCGCCGCCGCGTACAGGTCCCGCTTCGCGACCTGCCCCGCGACGGCCACCTCGGCGACGGCGTCCTTGAGCCGCTCGCCGCCGTCGGCGCGCGCGAGCACCTCGACGACGAGGTCCGCCATCGACGTCGCCGCCGGCCCGGCGACCCCGGCGACGACGACCGCGATCTCGCCGCGCACCTCGCCGTCGGCCGCCCACGTCGCGAGCTCGGCGACCGGCCCGCGGCGGACCTCCTCGTAGGTCTTGGTCAGCTCGCGGCACACCGCCGCGGGACGGTCGCCGCCGAACGCCTCGACCATCGCCGCGAGCGTCTCGGCGAGCCGGTGCGGTGCCTCGAAGAACACCATCGTGCGCCGCTCGGTCACCAGGCCCGCGAGCGCGCGCGCCCGCTCCCCCGCCTTGCGCGGCAGGAACCCCTCGAAACAGAACCGGTCGGTCGGCAGCCCGGACAGCGCCAGCGCGGTGAGCACCGCGCTCGGACCGGGCGCCGCGGTCACCGGCAGCCCCGCCTCGACCGCCGCGGCGACCACCCGGAACCCCGGGTCGGAGACCGACGGCATGCCCGCGTCCGTCACCACGACCACGGTCCCGCCCTGCGCGACGACGTCGAGCAGCTCGCGCGCGCGGGCCGCCTCGTTGTGCTCCTGGTAGCTCACGACCCGCCCGCCGACCGTGACGCCCATGCGCGCGGCGAGCGCCCGCAGCCGGCGCGTGTCCTCGGCGGCGACGACGTCCGACTCCTCGAGCAGCCGGCGCAGGCGCGGCGAGGCGTCCTCGACGTCGCCGATCGGGGTCGCCGCGAGGACGAGCCGGCCGGTCGGGGTGCCTGGTGTGCTCACGCCGCAAGCCTGCCACCCGCCGCGCTCGGGACCGGCCACCGGGCCGGCGACCGGGCCGGGCGGACCTCGACGGCGCGGACGCCGCACGTTCGACGGGGCGCCACCGGTGCGGGCTCGGCGGGTCGGCGGTCCGCGCGGCCGGTGGACGTCGTCGGGCGCCCACGGAGCGGAACGACCGGGATCCGGAGGGGGCGCACGCGGGAACGCTCCCCCTACGATGACCGGGTGCCGCGCACCTTCGACGACGACGCCGCGCCCACGGGCGCCTCGACGTCCACCGACCCGGCAGGTCCCCGCGCGCCCGGGGAGCGGCCCCCGGCCGACCCCGACGAGCGCACCGAGGGCGGCGCGCCGCGCGGCCCGTCCGCCGCCGAGGAGCGCACCGACGGGCCCGACGACGGCCGCCCGTTCCACGCCGTGATGACCGCGAAGGTCCGCGCCGACGGCGACGCCGAGGCGGACGGGACCGAGCGGGCCGACGGGACCGACGCCGCCGACGGAGCAGACGCAGCCGACGCCGGGCCCATCGTCCCGACCGAGACCCGCCTGCTGCGCCGCCTGCTCGGCACCGCGACGCTCGAGCTCGACGCGACCCCGCGCGCACGCCTCCTGGGCTGGCTCTGGCCGCTCGCCGTGACCGCGCTCGCGGCGTTCCTGCGCCTGTGGGACCTCGGCCGCCCGCGGACCCTGGTGTTCGACGAGACGTACTACGTCAAGCAGGCGTGGTCGATGCTCGAGCGCGGCTACGAGGCGCAGTGGCTCGGCGACGACGCCAACCAGCGCTTCGCCGCGGGCGACCCCGGCGCGCTGCAGGTCGCCGCGGAGTACGTCGTGCACCCGCAGGTCGGCAAGTGGATGCTGGCGCTCGGGCTGCAGCTCGGTGGCGGCGTCGAGAACCCGGCGGCGTGGCGCCTCGGCGCGGCGATCGCCGGGATCCTGAGCGTGCTCATGGTCGCGCGGATCGGGCGGCGGCTGTTCGCCTCGACCGCGCTCGGCACGCTCGCGGGGCTGCTGCTCGCGGTCGACGGCATGGCGATCGTGCACTCGCGCATCGGCCTGCTCGACGGGTTCGTCATGTTCTTCGCGCTCGCGGCGTTCGGCGCGCTGCTGATCGACCGCGAGCAGGCGCGGCGCCGGCTCGCGGCACGCACGGCGGCGGTCCTGGACTCGGGGGCCGCGCTGGGCTGGGGACCCTGGATGGGGGTGCGCTGGTGGCGGCTCGCCGCGGCGGTGCTCCTCGGTCTGTGCGCCGGCACCAAGTGGTCGGGCATCTACTTCCTCGCGGTGTTCGGCCTGATGAGCGTGCTGTGGGACGCGACGGCCCGCCGCGCCGTCGGGGTCCGCGCGTGGCCGCTCGCGGCGTTCGTGAAGGACGCCGTGCCCGCCGGGATCGCGATGGTGACCATCGCGGTCGTCACCTACGTCGGCTCGTGGTGGTCGTGGTTCCGCTCCCCCGACGCCTACGGGCGCCTGTGGGCGGAGCAGAACCCGGGGCAGGGCGTGCAGTGGCTGCCCGAGGGGCTGCGCTCGCTGTGGAAGTACCACACGGACATGTGGGCGTTCCACACGTCGCTCAGCGCCGAGCACTCCTACGCCGCGCACCCGCTGGGCTGGATCGTGCAGTGGCGCCCGACGTCGTACTTCTACCCGTCCGAGGTCTCGACGCTCCCGCCCGACCAGGCGCGCGAGGCCTGCGGGGCGGACGCGTGCGCGCAAGCGATCACCTCGCTCGGCAACCCCCTGATCTGGTGGTCCGCGGCCGCCGCGATCGTCGTCGCGCTCGGCTGGCTCGTGTGGCAGCGGGACTGGCGCGCGGGTGCCGTGCTCTCGGGGATCGTCGCGGGCTGGCTGCCGTGGTTCGCCTACACGCACCGCACGATCTTCGCGTTCTACTCGATCGCCTTCACGCCGTGGGTCGTGCTGACGCTCGCCTACGTGCTGGGGCTGCTGATCGGCGAGCGGGACGGCGACCCCGTGCACCGGCGGCGCGCCATCGCCGGGGTCTCGGCGTTCGTGGTCGTGCTCGTCGCGGTCAGCGCGTTCTTCTACCCGATCTGGACCGCGTGGGTCATCCCCTACTCGTTCTGGCACGCGCACATGTGGCTCGACACCTGGGTCTAGGCCCGCACGGTGCAGCCCCGCACGGCGGCCGCCGTGCAGCGATCGGATGACGGAAGCGTCACGATCGGGCCACGACGCCCCGGCCGGCCGGCGCCCGCCCCTACCGTCGCCGCATGAGACCACACCGGGTGCGAGGACGCAGGACCGCTGTGCTGGCCGCCGTGCCGCTGCTCCTCGTCGGGGTGCTCGCGGGCTGCTCCGCGAGCGACTCGGGCGGCTCCGAGGCCGCGTCGGACGCGGGCGCGTCGCTGCAGGACGCCCCGCAGGCCGCCGACGCCGCCGAGGGTGCCGTCGGGGGTGAGGCCGGCGCCGAGGGTTCCGAGAGTGCGGCCGCGGAGTCGGACGCGATCGGGCGCCAGGTCGTCACGAGCGGCGAGGTGCTCCTGACCTCCGAGGAGCCGCGCGACGCCGCGGACGAGGTCGTCCGGCTCGTCGAGGCCGCCGACGGGCGCGTCGACGAGCGCTACGAGCGCGCCGCGACCTCCGGGCAGGAGGCCGGCGCCGAGCTGCTGGTCCGCGTGCCGTCGGACGACCTGACCCCGACGCTCGACGCGCTCGAGGAGATCGGCACCGTCGAGTCGATCGACCTGTCCGCGGAGGACGTGACGGCCCGCAGCGCCGACCTCGACGCCCGCATCCGGTCGCTGCAGATCTCGGTCGCGCGCATGGAGGACCTGCTGGGCAGGGCGACGACGAGCGAGGACCTCATCACGGCCGAGGTCGCGCTCGCGGAGCGGCAGACGAACCTCGAGACCCTGCAGGGGCAGCGCGCCCGGCTCGCCGAGCAGGTCGCGCTCTCGACGCTGCGCGTGTCGATCACGGAGCCGTCCGACGAGCCGGTGGTCGCCGAGGAGGAGCCGGCGCCCGAGGGCTTCCTCGGTGGGCTCGCGGTCGGCTGGGAGTCGCTCGTCGCGATGCTGGGCACGCTCGTCCTCGTGCTCGGGGTGCTGCTGCCGTGGCTGGTGCTCGGCGGGCTCGTGGCGTTCGGCGTCGTCCGCCTGCGGCGGTGGGTCCGCGCGCACCGGCCGGCCCGCGCTCCGCAGCCGTACCCGCCGGGCCCGTGGGTCGGGGCGCCGCCGGTCGGGACTCCTCCGGCCGGGGCGCCGCCGGTCCCGACCGCCGGCCAGCCGGCTCCGGAGGCGGCGCCGAACCCGGTCCAGGAGCGCTGACCTGGCGGCGCGTCAGGCGGTGCGGGCCGCGACCTCGTCGGGCTCGGTGCTCGCGAGCCGGCGCGCGATGACCGCGCACGTCGCGAGCTGCAGCTGGTGGAACACGATGACCGGCAGCGCGACGCTCGCCGCGACGACCGGGCTGAACAGCACCGACGCCATGGGCAGCCCGGTCGCGAGGCTCTTCTTCGACCCGCACATGAGCAGCGCGATCCGGTCGGGCCGGTTGAGCCCGAGCCACCCGCCGGCGCCCCAGGTCGTCGCGAGCATGACCGCGAGCAGCACCGCGCACACGACGAGCAGCACGACGAGCGACACCCACGTGATCCCGTCCCACGCCCCCGAGACCTGCGCCTCGCTGACCGACGCGTACGCGACGAGCAGGATCGCGGCCCGGTCCGTCACGAGGGTCAGCGGCCGGTGCGCGCGCACCCAGGCCCCGATCCACGGCTGCACGAGCTGCCCGGCGACGAACGGCACGAGCAGCTGGAGCAGGGTCGCGGCAGCCGACCCGCCGAGCGATCCCCCGGTCCGGCTGAGCAGCACCGCGACGAACAGCGGCGTCAGCACGATCCCGAGCACGTTCGACACCGTCGCGCCGCAGATCGCCCCGGCGACGTTGCCACGCGCGATCGACGTGAACACCACCGAGGACTGGATCGTCGACGGCAGGACCGAGAGGAACAGCAGGCCGGTCTTGAGCTCGGGCGCCAGGACCTCGTCGGGCAGCAGCTGGATCGCGAGCCCGAGCACCGGGAACAGCACGTAGGTCGCGGCGAGCATCGAGCCCTGCAGCTTCCACGCGCGCAGACCGTCCCACACCTCACGCGTCGCCATGCGCGCGCCGTAGAGGAAGAACAGGACGACGATCGCGGCGGTCTTGACGGTGCCGAGGACGTCGGCGGCGACCCCGCTGGCCGGGACCACGAGTCCCAGCACGAGCACCGCGATGATCATCACGACGAGCGGGTCGATCCACGCCTTCACGGCGGACCAGGTGCGGCGGGCGCCGCCGGGGGACTCGGAGGGGCTGCCGGGCATCGCGTCATCATGCCATCGGGATGCTTCCGGCTCGGAACCAGAACCTCACAGGCAGCTCCGCCTCCCGGACCGCTGCTCCCCCGGGCCGGGTCCGCCTCATCCGTCGCCCTGCGCCGGAAGCAGCGGTGGCCTCGACCCCTGGCGCGCACGGCTCCCATAGTCTTACTATCCAGAAAGTAAGTTGCTCCCAGCGTCGGGAGCAGGCTGCGTCGTCGTACCGCAACACCGGACTCACAAGGTCGTGACCGTCCCGCTGCAGGTGCACACCACCCGATCGCCTGCGGTGCTCCGCCGTCCCGGTTTCCCCGCTGCACCGTGCGCCGCGGGTCCTCCGCGCGCCTCCTCCGAGCTGTCAGGAGCCTCTCCATGGCCCGATCTGCTGGAACCGTCCCCCTCGTGGCACCCACGGCGTCCCCCTGGCGCCGGCCCGTCCTCGTGCTCCTCCTGGTCGCGACGCTCCTGTCGTTCGCGACCCTCACCCCGCTCGTCCCCGTCGCGCGCGCGGCCGGCCCGCTGATCTCGCAGGGCAAGCCCGTGACCGCGTCGTCCGTGGAGAACGCGGGCACCCCGGCCGCGAGCGCCGTCGACGGCGACACCGGCACCCGCTGGTCGAGCGCGTCGGCCGACCCGCAGTGGATCCAGGTCGACCTCGGCGGCACGTACGCGGTCGACCAGGTCGTCCTGCGCTGGGAAGCCGCGTACGCGCGCTCGTACCAGGTGCAGGTCGCGGCGTCGGCGTCGGGCCCGTGGACGGACGTCCACGCGACGACCACGGGCGACGGCGGCGTCGACACCCTCGCGGTGACCGGCACCGGCCGCTACGTGCGGGTGCTCGGCACGCAGCGCGCGACGGGCTACGGCTACTCGCTGTGGGAGGTCCAGGTCTTCGGGACCGGGACGACGACGCCCACGTGCACCTCGGGGACGAACGCCGCGCTGAACAAGGCGGCCTCCGCGTCGTCGACCGAGAACGCGGGCACCCCGGCGTCCGCCGCGTTCGACGCGAGCGCGACGACGCGCTGGGCGAGCGCGTTCGCGGACCCGCAGTGGATCCAGGTCGACCTGGGCAGCACGCAGAGCATCTGCCGCGTGGTGCTCAGCTGGGAGGCGGCGTACGGCCGCGCGTACCAGATCCAGACGAGCGGCTCCGCGAGCGGCCCGTGGACGACGATCTCCTCGACCACGACCGGCGACGGCGGCACCGACACCCTCGCCGTCGAGGGCAGCGGGCGCTACGTCCGGCTGACCGGCACGGCCCGCGGCACCGGCTTCGGGTACTCGCTGTTCGACTTCCAGGTCCTCACCACGACGACGACCGGCACCACGTGCGCCGCGCAGCCGACGGTCCCGGACTTCGGCCCGAACGTCCGCATCTTCGAGGACAGCACGCCCGACGCGACGATCCAGGCGTCGCTCAACCAGGTGTTCGAGGCGCAGAAGGACACCCAGGCCCACCAGTTCCACGACCGGCGTGACGCGCTGCTGTTCAAGCCGGGCTCGTACGACGTCTACGCGAACATCGGCTTCAACACCTCGATCCAGGGCCTCGCGCAGAACCCCGACGGCGTCACCATCAACGGCGCGGTCACGGTCGACGCGTTCAACGCGAGCGACGCCGGCAACGCGACGCAGAACTTCTGGCGCAGCGCGGAGAACATGACGATCAACACCAACGGCGGCCGCAACCGCTGGGGCGTCTCCCAGGCCGCGCCGTTCCGTCGCATGAACGTCCTCGGTGGCCTCGACCTGTTCCCGGCGTCGTACGGCTGGTCCTCGGGCGGCTACATCTCCGACACCCGCGTCACCGGCTCGGTCGAGTCCGCGTCGCAGCAGCAGTGGTTCACGATGAACAGCAACCTCGGCAGCTGGAGCGGCTCCAACTGGAACATGGTCTTCTCGGGCGTCAACGGCGCCCCGGCGACGAACTTCTCCACCTCGCCGAGCGGCGTGCACCACACGAACGTCGGCAGCACGCCGGCCTCGCGCGACGTCCCGTACATCTACGTCGCGGGCAACGAGTACCGCCTGTTCCTGCCGTCCCTGCGGACGAACGCGACCGGCGCCAGCTGGGCCGTCGGCTCCCCGACGCCCGGCTCGTCCGTGAGCTTCAGCCAGGTGTTCGTGGCCCGCCCGTCGGACAGCGCCGCGACGATCAACGCCCGCATCGCGGGCGGCTGCCACGTCGTGTTCACGCCCGGCATCTACAACCTGGACGCCCCGATCGTCGTGAACCGCGCCGACACGGTGCTGCTGGGCATGGGCTACGCCACGCTCGTCCCGCAGGGCGGCGTCACGGCCATCGCGGTCGGCGACGTCGACGGCGTCCGCGTCAAGGGCATGTTCATCGACGCCGGCACCACGAACAGCAACGCGCTCATGACGGTCGGCACCACCGCGGGCATCGGCACCAGCCGCGCCGCCAACCCCGTCACCGTGCAGGACGTGTTCTTCCGGATCGGCGGCCGCGTGGCCGGCAAGGCGACGAACTCGCTGATCGTCAACAGCAGCAACACGATCGTCGACCACACCTGGATGTGGCGCGGCGACCACGGCAACGCGGGCACGATCGGCTGGACGATCAACACCGCCGACACCGGCCTCGTGGTCAACGGCAACGACGTGCTCGCGACCGGCCTGTTCGTCGAGCACTACCAGAAGTACGAGGTCATCTGGAACGGCCAGCGCGGCCGGGTCATCTTCTTCCAGAACGAGAAGCCCTACGACCCGCCGAACCAGGCCGCGTGGATGAACGGCAGCCGCCAGGGCTACGCGTCGATCAAGGTCGCCGACTCGGTGACGTCGTTCCGGGCGCAGGGCCTCGGCAGCTACGTGTTCTTCCAGGCCGACCCGTCGGTCACCCTGTTCCACACCTTCGAGGCGCCCGTGAACCCGAACGTGCGCTTCGAGAACATGGCGGTCGTGTCCCTCGGCGGCGTGGGGAACATGACGCACGTCATCAACGGCACGGGGCCGGGGGTGAACAGCGGGACGATGAACGCGTACCTGCTGAGCTACCCGTGACGGGCGGCGCTCCGGGGACTCCGCCTCTGTAGGTCCCGCACACCACGCACGCCGGCCGGCCCGTCTGACGGGTCGGCCGGCGTCGTCGTGCCGCGGCCCTCAAGGCGATCCTTTCGCGGGCTGCTCGACGACCGGCCTGGCGACCCGGCTCCTGACGACCGGGCCACCTCCACGCCCCGGAGCCGTCGCCGGTGCACGAGGAGGCGGGCCGACGGCGCGACCCTTGACTCCCCCAGGGCGCGCGCGGAGCGTCGGACGTGGCCGCGGCCCGTCGGCCACAGGTCCGACCGGAGCCAGGAGTCCTCATGCGCAAGCCGCTCGCAGCCGCCATCACGGCGACCCTCGCCGCCGTCACGCTCACCGGCGCCGCCCTCGGAGGCGACACTCTCGACCGGGCTCACGGACGTGACCGCACCCTCACGCTCGACGTCCAGTTCTCCGGCTTCTTCCTGCTCGACTTCGGGCCGGACGGCGTGCGCGAGGTCACGTCGATCACCGATCCCGGCCTCAGCCCGAGCCGCGGCGACCAGATCGTCTTCGAGGACACCCTGCTGCGCGGTGGCCGGGAGGTCGGCGCCGGCGGCGGGACGTGCACGGTCACCGCCGTCGTCCCCGCCGACCCGCCGCTCGCCCTCGCGTGCCAGGTCAGCTACCAGCTGCCCGACGGTCAGATCACCGCACAGGGCCGCGCCTCGAACGCGCCCGTGAAGACGCTCGCCGTCACCGGCGGGACGGGAAGGTACATCGGCGCGAGCGGCGAGCTCGTGCTGACGGAGCTCGGCAACGCAGAGAACACCGGGCGGCTGGTGATCACGCTCGCGCGGCGCTGACGCGGGGCGACGCTCCCGTCGTCGACCGCCGCACGGGGAGCCGGTACGAGAAAGGCCCCCGGCGCTCAGGGCACCGGGGGCCGATCGTGAGGTGGAGCTGAGGGGATTCGAACCCCTGACCTTCTCATTGCGAACGAGACGCGCTACCAACTGCGCCACAGCCCCTCAAGCGGGCTCAACCTTAGCCCAGGACCGCCCCGGACGTGAAATCGAGCCCGCGGCGCGCCGCCCCTCGGCCGAGCACCGGCCGGACCCGGGCGGCGAGCCGCACGATCACTCGCCCGCAGCCCGACGGCGCGCGAGGATCTCGTCGAGGTTCATCGACCCGGTCGTCGCGGCAGGCGGCTCGAGCGGGGCCCGCTCGTCGGCACGCGCGGCCGGCCGGGACTCGGCGGCGGGCACCTCGACGCGCCCCGGACCGGCGGGCTCGGCGGCCGCAGCCGTCGACCCCTCGACGTCCCCGAGCGGTGCGGGCTCGCGACGCGGGGCCGCGGCCTTGGTCGTGTACGTCGGGCGCGGCACGGGCACGGGCGACCACGGCTCGCCGTCGGACTGCTCCGCGGACGCCTGCGCCGCGACGGTCGGCTGCGCGCCGGTCTCGGCCTTCCTGACCACCGGGATCGCGCCGGTCGCCGGGCGACCCGCGGAGGACATCGGCGCACGCGCCGCCGTCGTGCCCTCGACGTTGTCGACGATGCGCGCGAACACCTCGGTGTGCGCCTCGGACGGGTGCACCGCCCGCCCCTTGACGCCTGCACCCTTGCCCGCAGACGTGGCGGACGAAGCAGCGGCACCACGCGCCGGCGCAGGGGCCGGCGGGTTCCGGACGAGCGGCACCGACCCGGTCACGGGCGGCGCCTCGTGGCGTCGCTGCTCCCACTCGGCGTCAGCCGCGCGCCCGGCGAGCACGGCACGCCGCCCGAGCACGAGCACACCGCCGAGCAGCACCGACGGGACGATGCCCGCGACGACCGTCACCGTGCTGAGGCCGACGACGGTCCACCCGGCGACGGTCGCGACGAGCAGCGCGAGGGCCAGCGCGGCGCGTCGACGCGCCGCGGCGCCACGACGGGCGACTGCGGCGGCGTGCGCGGCACGACGCTGGGCGGCCCGCCGTGCGGCGTCCGCGCTGATCCTGTCCTGCGTCCCGTGCGGTCGATCCACGGCCGTGCCTCCGACTCTGCCGGCTGTCAGGAGCGGGACACCCCGCCCCGGGGTGAGGAGCCCGACTCGCTTCTCCGTCGTCGGGCCGCAGTCGGCGCCCGCTCCCGCCCGGGCCGCCGCCTCCGCGTCCCGCCGTGCCTCCCGGCCTCGAGGGCCGGTGACGGCGAGCACGCGCAGCGCCCCGGAGAAACGGTCGTCCGCCCGCGACTCGAGCAGCTGTTGCCGGTACCGCAGCTTGTGCGGCACCAGGTACGCGATCCACAGGGCGGCGACCGCGAGGGCGACCACGCCGGTGGGTTGGTAGTTCACGTCATGACGGTAGGCGCAGCGGCGTCCGGCTCTCGGGACGCGCCTGCGGCGTGTCGGCCTTGACCTCCACGCAGATGTCCCTTCTGTCCCGTAGTGCGCTGTCGAGGTGCTCGGCAGCGTCGCCCGTGGTAACCGTCGCGGCCACGTGCGGCCGGCGCGCCCGTCCGCCGGTCAGCGGCTCGCGCGCCACCGGGCGAGCAGACCGTCGGGCACGTCCTCGACCGTGAGGGCGAACGTCCGGTGGTCGCACCACGCGCTGCCGATGTGCAGGTAGCGCTCGCGCAGCCCCTCGTCGCGGAACCCGAGCTTCTCGACGACGCGCAGCGACGGCGCGTTCTCGGGCCGGATGTTGACCTCGACGCGGTGCAGCCCGACGGGCCCGAAGCAGTGGTCCGTCGCGAGCGCGACCGCCGTCGGCATGATGCCGCGGCCCGCGACGTCGCGGGACACCCAGTACCCGATGGCCGCCGAGCACAGCGAGCCGTACGTGATGCTCGAGACGGTGAGCTGCCCGACGAGCCGGTCCTGGTAGTCGATCGCGAACGGCAGCGCCGCCCCGGTGCGTGCCTGCCGGTTGAGCGCGCGCACGAACTCCCCGAACGTCGGCCGCGGCCCCAGCACGGGGACGGGCGACGTCGCGTCCCACGGCTCGAGCCATGTCGCGTTCGCGGCGCGCAGCGCCATCCACGCCCCCTGGTCGCGCCGCCGCAGCGGGCGCAGCCGCACGTCGCCGTCGGCCAGGACGACGGGCCACCCTGCCGCCATCAGCCCTCCAGCACGAGGCAGTGCACGCGCTGGCCGGGCCGGACCGCGAGGTCCTGCTCGCCGACGACCGCGAGCGCGTTGGCCCGGGCGAGCGCCGCGACGGACACCACGGACGGGTCGCCGACCGGGGTCACCTGGTAGCCCTCGTCGGGCGAGCCGACGACGACGGCAGGCACGAACTGGCGCATGCCCGCGGGGGACGTCCAGCCGGTCGTGGCGGTCGCGGTGACCGACGGGCGGAACAGCTCCGGGTGGCCGGCCATCGCCCGCAGCGCGGGGCGCACGAACACCTCGAACGACACCTGGGCGGCGACGGGGTGACCCTGCAGCGCGAAGAGCGGCACGGCGCCGTCGCCCCCGAGCCCGCCGCCGACCGTCCCGAAGCCGTGCCGGTGCCCGGGCGTCATCGCGACGTTGTCGAAGCGGACCGTGCCGAGCGGCGCGAGCACGTCCTTGACGGTGTCGCGCGCGTACTCGCTGAGCCCGCCGGTCGTGAGCATGAGGTCGGCGCGCACGAGCTGGTCCTCGAGGGCCTCGCGCAGAGCCACGCGCTCGTCGCCGATGATCCCGACGCGGCGTGCCGCGGCCCCCGTGTCGCGCACCGCCGCCTCGAGCCAGTGCCCGTTCGCCTCGTAGACCGACCCGTCGCGCGGCGGGGACCCCGGCTCGACGAGCTCGTCGCCGATCGAGACGATGACGACGCGCGGCGTCGGGTGCACGCGCAGCCGGCCCCGGCCGAGCGCCGCGGCGACCGCGAGCTGGCGGGCGCCGAGCCGCGTGCCCGCCGCGATCAGGACGTCGCCCGACCGCACGTCCGAACCGATCTCCCGGATGTGCTGACCGGCGCGCGCGATGCGCTGGAAGGACACGCGCGCCGTCCCGTGGTCCGTCTCCTCGACGGGGACGACCGCGTCGGCGCCGGTCGGCAGCGGCGCACCCGAGGCGACCCGGACGGCCTGACCGGGCGCGAGGCGCAGCGGCGCCGTGGCCCCCGCGAGGACGTCGTGCGCGACGGGCATGCTCTGCACCGCGCCCCGGGCGTCGAGCGCGAGCACGGTGTCCTGCGCAGCGACCGCGTACCCGTCGCGCTCCGCGAGCCGCAGCGCGGGGACGTCGACGGACGCGACCACGTCGGCGGCGAGGATGCACCCGACCGCGTCGGCGAGCACGACGTCGAGCGGGGCGACCGGGCCCACGGCGGCGAGCACCGCCGCCAGGTGGTCCTGGACGGATCTCATGCCCGCATTGTGCCGTGCCCCACCCCCGCCCGGGCCGCGGCGGCACGCGGTGACACGCCGTGACATGCGGCGCCACCGTGTCCGTGCGGTGTCGGACGGCGGTTCAGGGGGACGTCACAGGATCTCCACCCTCACGATCCCCCCAGGGAGTGCAAACGTTGGCCATACTGGTCCCCATGCGCAGCGCTGCTCAGCCTTATCCGCACGCCTCTGACGGCACGGAGATCGAGGACCTGAAGGACGCCCTGCGCCGTTCGATCCGCCAGGCGCGCACCACCCGCTCCCCCCGACGACGCACCGAGGCCGGCCTCGCGCTCGCCGACGTCGTCGAGACCGTCCCGGAGATCGCCGAGGCCTCCTGCGTGTCGGTCTACGCGTCCCGTCCGGGTGAGCCGGACACGGGCCCGCTGCTCGAGCGCCTCGCCGCGCGCGGCGTCCGCGTGCTGCTCCCGGTGCTCGGCACCGGCCTGCAGCGCGACTGGGCCGAGTACGCCGGGGCCGACGACCTGCGTCAGCGCGCCCCCGGTCGACCGCCCGAGCCCGGCACCCCGACGCTCGGGGCCGAGGCGATCGCCGACGCCGAGGTCGTGGTCGCGCCGGCGCTCGCCGTGGACACGCGCGGCACCCGGCTCGGCCAGGGCGGCGGCTGGTACGACCGCGCGCTGCTGCACGCACGCCCCGGAGTCCGCGTCGTCGCGCTCGTCTTCCCCGAGGAGCTCTACGACGCCGACGTGCGCCCGCTCCCCCGCGAGGCGCACGACCGCACGGTCGACGCCGTCGCGACCCCGGAGGGCTGGCACTGCCTGCGCACCGAGGACGCGGGCCGGCACGTGCCGCTGCGCCCCGTCGACTGACGCGACAGGTCAGGCCGGGGGCTCGAGCTCCAGGACGTCGGACGCGGCGTCGTCGATCGCGTCGGCGCTGAACGGCCACGGGAACAGCCGTCCCTCCGCCCACGGGGTGAGCTGGTCGGCGTAGTGCACGGAGCCCGGGTGGCCGGACGCGCCGGTCATCGTGATCCACGCCGACGAGTCCAGGGCGGCCAGGTCGACGACCATGCGCATCGACGGTGCGGCCGTCACCCGGAACGAGCCGCTCCCGGCGTCCCACGCGGTCGCGTTGACGAGCGACGCCCCGCCGCCGACCTCGCGCGGAGCCGGGTTGACCAGCCGGCGCACCGGCGCGGGCAGCGCGGGCGAGCCGAGGACGTCGTGCTCGGGAGCCGCGGTGTGGACCTTGCCCCAGCGCCAGTCGGACGGGTCCTTGCCGAGGTCGGCGGTGAGCTCGCGGCGCGCGGCCACGAGCGCGCGCGTCAGGATCTCGTCGCGCCCCTCGACGACCCCGACGGTGCTGCGGTCGTCCCACCAGGAGCCGTCGGGCGTCTCGAGCAGCCGGCGGACCACCTCGAGCCAGCGCGCCCCGCCCGTCGGCTCGTAGCCCTCGGGGAGGTCGTCCCAGAACGTGAGCTCGAGCAGGTTGGACCACACCGACGCGAAGTACGCGGCCGCCGCGGAGTCGGGGTCGGAGCGCAGGTCCCACGTGCGCAGCAGCTCCTGGCCGTCGTCGTCGAACGAGTCGGGGACGTCGACCGCGAGGAGCGCCGGGAGCAGCACGTGCGCGTACGGGTTGTCGACGTCGGCCTGCAGCGAGCGGGTCGTCGCGACGTCGATCTGCTCGCCCGAGCGGATCTGCTCCTCCAGGACCGAGCGGATGCGCTGCGCACGGAAGCCGTAGTCCCAGTCGGACGTGAGGTAGGGGCCGACGCCGGCGGGGGTGACGGCCTGGTTCGCCGCCACGATGAAGCCCTCCGCCGGGTCCTGCACCGCGGGCATCTGCTCGGCGGGGACCCAGCCCTGCCAGTCGTACGCGCTGTCCCAGCCGGGCCGCGGCCACGAGCCGTCGGACGGCACCGCCGAGCCCACGACGTCCGCCCGCACCGGGATGCGGCCGGGCGCCTGGTAGCCGATGTGCCCGTCCGTCGTCGCGTACACGATGTTCTGCGACGGAACCTCGAACAGCGCGGCGGCCGCCGCGACGTCGTCCGCGTCCGCGGCCCGTCCGAGCGCGAAGATCGCGTCCGCCGTGCGGCCCGGGGTCAGGGCGGCCCACCCGAGGGCGACCTCGTACCGCCCGTACGGCGACCCCTCGGGCACCGGGACGTCGCCGAGCGCGTCGATGTCGAGGACGTCCGAGACGATCGGCCCGTGCGCCGTCGACCGGATCTCGAGCTCGACGTCCTCGCCGCCGTTGACCTTGATCACCTCGCGACGCGTGCTCAGCGGGACGCGCTCGCCGTCGAGCAGCGCCGTGCCGTCGGACACGCGCTCGAGGAAGAAGTCCGTGACGTCCGCGCCGAGGTTCGTCAGGCCCCACGCGAGCGAGCTGTTGTGCCCGATCACGACGCCCGGGAGCCCGGCGAACGAGAAGCCCGAGACGTCGTACGGGCACTCGGCGGAGCGCTCGCGGCAGTGCAGGCCGACCTGCGTCCAGATGCCCGGGGCCGAGATGCCGAGGTGCGGGTCGTTCGCGAGGACGGGGAGCCCCGAGACGGTGTGCGTCCCCGAGACGACCCACGAGTTGGAGCCGATCCCGTCGCCCTCGCCGAGCAGGTGCGGCACCGACGACAGCGCGCGCTCGGCCGACGCGAGGGCCTCCTGGAGGTGCGACGACGAGAGGTCGACGGCCCCGCCCTGCTGCGCGGCGGCCGTCGGCTGCACGCTCGACGCCTGGAGGATCGGCAGGTTGACGTCCTGCGGGTACGCGGGGAACAGCTCGTCGACGCGCGCGACGTCGCCGATCGTCTCGAAGGCCATGCCGCGCGCGAGCTCGTCGGAGTAGTTGGCCTTGAGGTCCCACGCCATCGCCTTGAGCCACGCGAGGGAGTCGACGGGCGTCCACGGCTCGGGGTCCGCGAGGTCGAGCCGGACGTCGAGGACGCTGTACTCGACGGCGAGCGCCGACCGGTCGCGCTGGTCGAGGTACGCGTTCACCCCGTCGGCGTACGCCTGCAGGTTCTCCCGGGTCTCGGGCTCGAGCAGCTCCCACTCCTGCTCCGCGACGCGGCGCCAGCCGAGCGTGCGGATCACGGCGTCGGCCTCGAGCGCGGCCTCGTTCTCGCCGACCAGCTCCGAGAGGCGCCCGGCCGTCACGTGGCGGCGGTAGTCCATCTCGAAGAAGCGGTCCTGCGCGTGCACGTAGCCCTGCGCGCGGAACAGGTCGCCCGAGGTGTCCGCCTCGATGAACGGCACGCCACGCTCGTCCCGGCTCACGGTCACCGCGGACCCGAGGCCGGGCACCTCGACGCGGCCTGCGACCTGCGGGAGCGGCTCGCGCACGACGAGGACGGTCCCGACGGCGGTCGCCGCGAGCGCGAGCACGAGGATCGCCGCCGCGGCGGCGAGGGACAGTCGGACGGCACGACGACGAGGCACGCAGCGAGACTAGTGCGTGCCGCGGGGCCGTACCGGGTGCACGCCCCCCGGCGCGCACCCGGTGCAGCGAGGCGCGTGCCGGGCTTGCGTCCCCCGGTAGACTTGGCACTCGAAGTTGGAGAGTGCCAGCACGTCGGACGACCAGGCCGACGTCGCGCGCCCCTCGTGAGCGCCCGGCGTCCCCGGCCGGCCGTCCCGCCCGAACCAGGAGACACCAGTGCCCACCTACTCGTACGCGTGCACCGCCTGCGGGCACGCCTTCGACATCCAGCAGTCGTTCAGCGACGAGTCCCTCACGGTGTGCCCCGAGTGCGAGGGACGCCTGCGCAAGGTGTTCTCGGCCGTGGGCGTCGTGTTCAAGGGCTCGGGGTTCTACCGCAACGACTCGCGGTCGTCGGGCAAGAGCACGTCCTCGTCGGGTTCGTCCTCGTCGTCGAGCGCATCCTCGTCCGGCTCCGCGTCGTCGTCGAACGGCGGGTCCTCGTCGGGGACCTCCGGCTCCTCGGGCGAGGGGTCGTCGTCCTCCTCGACCCCGGCGAAGCCCGCGGCGTCGAGCGGGTCGTCCTCGGCTCCGGCCACCGCCGCGAGCTGACGGGCGGCGGTGCCGGTCGCGCACCCTCAGCCCAGCGGCCCGGCGACGGACCGGGCGCGCGGCGGCTGCCGCCGACCGTCGGGACGCCGTCGACCTAGCGTCGCGGCATGCCCCTGCTCCGCGCTGCAGCCCCGTCCCGCGACCGCTCCCCCGGCCGTGCCCCGCATCGAGGTGCGCGCACGGCCTCGCGCACGTCGCCGCGGCCGCTCGTGCGCGCACGACTCCTCCTGTGGCGTGCACGGTTCCCCGTCGCCGCGCTGCTCCTCGGGTGTGCGTGCGCCGTCGTCGTGAGCGCCCTCCGGCCCGCCCCGCCCCCGACGGCACCCGTCCTGGTCCTCGACCGCGCCGTCGCCGCCGGTGAGCGCCTGGCTCCCGACGACGTCCGCACGGTGCGGCTGCCGGTCGACCTCGTGCCCGACGCGGGCCTGCGCGCCGCCGAGGAGCTGCCGGACGCGACGCTCGCCGTGCCGGGGACGCCAGGGCTGCCGGTCGTGCCGAGCCTCTTCACCCAGGCGTCCGTGCACGGCCCGCCCGGCACCGTCGTCGCACCGGTCCGGTTCGCCGACCCCGGCGTCGCCGCGATGCTCACCCCCGGCGTCGTCGTGGACGTGCTCGGCGGGGACGACGACCTCGACGGGACGACCGGTGCCGGCGTCCTCGCGCGCGGGGCGCTCGTGCTGGCCGGGCCGACCGACGCGGACACGGGAGGGTCGTCCGGCACGGAGCCCCTCGGCGGAGGGCTGCTCGGGGGCGGTGGCGGGGAGGCCGAACGCTCGCCCCTGGTGCTGCTGGCGGTGACCCCCGAGGAGTCGGTGGCGCTGACCGGTTCGTCCGGACTCAGCGCCGTCTTCGTGGAATGATCCCGTTCGACGCGTGCACCCGGCCGTGCGCGTGCACCACGAACAGGAGCGACCGTGAAGAGCCTGCTCAACGGCTTCAAGGACTTCATCTCACGCGGCAACGCGATCGACCTCGCGGTCGGTGTGATCATCGGTACGGCGTTCGCCGGGATCGTGGCCTCGCTGCAGGAGGGCCTGCTCGGGCCCCTGATCGCCCTGATCTTCGGTCAGCCGGACATCAGCGACGTCGCGAAGTTCACGATCAACGGGACGGTCTTCTCGATCGGCCTGATCCTGAACGCCATCCTGCAGTTCCTCATCACGGCGATCACGATCTACTTCTTCATCGTCCTGCCGCTCAACAAGCTCGCCGAGCGCCGCAAGAAGGGCCTCGAGGCGGAGCCCACGGCTCCGGCGGAGGACATCCTGCTGCTCCAGCAGATCCGCGACCTGCTCGCCGGGCAGCAGTCGGCGGCGCTGCGCAACGACACCGGGCCGTCGCTGCCCCCGACGCCGCGCGGCTGATCTCTCCGCCGGCACGCCTCGACGGCCGCGGCCGACCTCCGGGTCGCCGCGGCCGTCGTGCGTCCGGCGCGTCGGCCGACGGCGAGCTCGCACCCCGACCGCCGGGGTCCGCCTCAGGCCCCTCCGGTCACGACACGACCCCCGCTACGTTGGCCGGGTGGGCTGGGATCGCGCTTGCGTACCGATGACGGACGGCTGCTGCGCGTCGACGACCGAGCTCGGGTGGACCGCCCGCCTGCCCGGGGGCTCACGTTGACCGGCCCCGAGGAGCGGGTGGCCGCCGACGGCACGATCAGGACCGGCGCGCGCCGGGACCGCGTGCCGGCCATCTTCGAGGACGTCCTGCGGGACGCGGTCGAGTCCGTCGGTGAGTCGGGGGCGTCCTTGTACCTCTACGGGTCGGTCGCCACCGGAACTGCGCGTCCCGGGTCGTCGGACGTGGATCTGCTGTCGATCGACCTCGCCGATGCGGCCATCGTCGGGCAACGTCTCTCGGCCCGCTACGCCGACCGGTGCAGGGCTGTGGAAGTCGCTGCCGCCAGGAGTGACGAGCTCGCGGGCGACACCGACGCGGCCTACGGCTTGCGTGTCTTCGTCCGCCACTACTGCGTTCACCTCGCCGGCCCCGACCCGGCCGCCGCCCTTCCGTCCTGTCCCGCCGACGCCCGCGCTGCTCGGGGCCTCAACGGCGACCTCGGCCACCACCTCCGGCGATGGCGCCACAGCCTGAGCTCCGGGACGGAAGGCACGGATCGGCTCGGCGTCCGGGTGGCCCGCAAGACCCTGCTCGCCGTTGCCGGGATGGTGAGCGTCCACGACCACACCTGGACGACCGACCGTGCACGCGCCGCCCGACGGTGGAGCGAGATCGAGCCCGAGCTCGCCGGCCGGCTCACGTCGCTGCACCGGTGGGCGCACGGCGACCAGTCCCCGCCGCACGAGGAAGTCCGGCGCGCGCTCGGCGCCGAGGGGATCATCCCGGCCGTCGTGGAACGGTTCAGCCGCCTGATCGGGCTCTGGCCGGACGCGTCGTAGGCGGGTGGTGCGCCCTCGCGCCGCGGGGCGCGCCACCGTGCCGCGACTCTGACGCGTCGTCTGCCTGCCGCGTCGAGGCGCTGGCGCGTCGCTCGTCGTGGGTCAGGACCGCCGCCCGGTCACCAGTGGGGCGGGACGTCCCGGAGCAGGCGGTCGTCGTTCGCGTCGTCGGTGCGCTCCCCCCAGCCGGCGTCCGAGTCGTCGGCGCTCCGGGTCGGGATGAGCGGCGTGTCCGGGACCGGGCGCGCCGGCGGACGCGGTGCGTCGTCGCTCGGGACGTCACGGGGCTTGTCGGCGTTCACGCCTCCATGGTCGCACCGCAGAGCGGACCGCCGGGCGGGCCTGCGGCTCAGGACGTCGCGCGGCGGACGGCGCCGGCGACCACCGCGTCGACCCGCGAGCTGCGGCGCGTGATGCCGAGCGCCTCGCGCACCGCGGCGGCGAGCTCCTCGCGACCCCGCTCGACGCCGTCCGAGACCAGCCAGGTGACGACCTCGTCGAGCTGGTCGTCGCTGTAGGCGTTGATCGGCAGGCCGGGCCGGATCGGCGGGCGCGGCCGCGAGGGGACGGCGAGCGTCGGCTGCTCGACCCGAGGCGTCGACCCCGTGCCCGCGCCCGTGCCCGTAGCCGTGCCGGTGCCGGAGGGTGCGACCTGGCGCAGGCTCCCCGTGCTCACGCGCTCGACGTGACGGGACCCTGCCGGCGCCTCGCCGACGCGCGGGATGACGCCCGTCGAGCGGCGCTCGACCTGAGGGAGCGAGCCCGTCGCAGGGCTCTGCGCCCGGCGGCCGGTCCCGGCTGGTGCGGGCTCGGGGTGCGTGGCGTCCGCGCGACCGGGACCGCCGGCCGCGGTGTGCCCGTCCTGGCGGACCGAGCCCTTGTCCGAGTCCTCGGCTCCGGGGCGAGGGGTGCTGTCGGGGCCTGCGCTCCCGCTACGCCGCGCCGCCGGGATCGTCGGCCACGCACCCGTGCGCACCGGGACCGGGCCCGTGCGCGGGGCTCCGACGGGGACGTCGCCCCCGGACGGGGTCGCGGTGGCGGGGCCGGCGGGCGTCGGCGGGGTCGGGGGTGTCACGGCGTGCCATGGGCTCTTCCGCGCGGCGAGCGTCCCTCGCGGCGGCGTGAGTGGGCTCTGCGGCGCGGCGGGCGGAGGCGTCCGGCGGCGCGCACGGGTCACAGGCTCGGCCCAGGCGGGGTCGGTGGGCGTGGACGCGTCGGACCGACCCTCGGCCTCCGGCGAACCGGGGACCGCGGCTGCCGCACGCGCCTCGGAACCCGGATCTGCCGGGCCGGCGGCCGGCGTCCCCTCGGCTCCGGTCTTGACCGTGCCGCCGGGCGTCGTCGTGCTGTCGGGCGTGGTCGTGGTGCCGGGCATGAGCGCGACGCCGTGCGCCGGCGCGCCGTCGGGCGTGGTCGGGCCGCCGGGCATGAGCGCGACGCCGTGCGCCGGGGTCTCCACGTCCGCGTCGTCCTCGGGCTCGTCGACGCGCGCGGGGGCCCGGGTGCCGGCTGCGGGCCGCACCGCCGCGGGCGCCGCCGGGATCGCCGCCTCGACGGCGCTCCGGACGCGGTCGACCTCGGCCTGCGGGTCGAGGAACGCCGCGGCCGACCACACCTGCACGACCGTCCAGCCGAGCCGCTCGAGGCGCTCGGCGACCTGGCGGTCGCGCACCCGGATGCTCGGCTCGGCGACGTAGGCCTCGTCGTCGGTGAGGACCGCGACGAGCAGGCGGCCCGGGAGGTCGGGGTGGCCGACCGCGAGGGGGATGCGGGTGCCGCCGGGGAGCCCGTGGTCGAGCTCGACGGTCAGGCCGTGGCGCCAGAGCCGCTCCGCGAGGTCGACGACGAGCCGGTCGGGCTCGTGCCCGGCGCGGTCGTCGACGTGCTGCGGGAGCGTCATGGTGTCGGGGTCGGCGGCCGAGCGGCTCGCTTCGGTCCCGGCCGACCCGGCACCGGGCGTGGTCGAGTCGCCGGACGTGGTGGAGGCGGCAGACGCGGTCCCGTCGACGGACGTGGTCGAGTCGCCGGACGCGGTCCGGTCCGCGGACGGCGGGACGGACGCAGCGATCGACACGAACGGCGCGGTCGCCGCAGCGATCGACGCGACCGACGGTGCGGTCGTCGACGGCGTGAACGACACCTCGCCCGAGTCGGCGCTGCGGCGCTCGGCGAACGCGAGCAGGTCCGCGAGGAGCCGGGGGCCGGGTCCGCGCAGGCGCTCGGGGTCGAGGTCGCCGGCGCGGAAGCACGAGACGACGTCGAGCCGGTGCCGGGTCGCGCCGAGCGCGGCGAGCAGCAGCGCGTCCCCGCCCGGGCCGCCGATGGGCCCGAAGCGGTGCAGCACCCGCCCGTGCGGGGTCCGGCCGAAGCCGACCGACAGCACGACCGCGTCCCGGCTGAGCCCGGCGACGCCCGCGAGGTCGGCGACGACGAACGGCTCGGCCACGCCGGCGTCGAAGAACGCCGAGAGCCCGGGGTTGTCGCGCACCTCCGCCAGCACCGCCTCGCGCACGTGCTCGGCGTGCACGGACGACGGCGTGATCACGGCGAGCGACTCGTCGGGCCGGGTCAGGGCGTGGATGAGGACGAGCTCGACGACGTGCTCGACCTCGGCGCGCGTGCTGTCGACGGCGCCGCTCGTCGCGTCCGGCATGCCCGTGCCGTCGACGACGTCGAGGCGCACGAGCGGGGCGTTCTGCGGCAGCGGGGTCGGGCTGAGCACGTCGCCGTAGCCGTGCGCGGCGAGGAACGCGGTCAGGTGCGGGTCGCGGCGCGAGGCGTCGGCCCGCAGCGCGACGCCGGGCAGCACCTCGGCGAGCTCGCGGACCGCGCTGCCGGACGCGCAGCGGGCGTCGCCGAGCACGACCACCTGGCGACCGCGCGCGATCGCGGCGAGCGCGACCTCGAGCGGCAGGTGCGCGGCGGCGTCGAGCACGACGAGGTCGACCGTGCGGGTCGCGGGCAGCACCTGCGGGACGAGCATGGGCGACGCGGCGAGGACCGGGCGCAGGCGGCGCACGAGGTCCGGGTACCGGGTCACGGTCTCGCGCAGGTTCGTGATGCGGTCCTCGACGAGCTCGGCGAACAGCGCCTGCGTCTGCCCCGGGTTCGCCCGCAGCGCGGACGCGACGTGCCCGACGACGGCGCGGCGCACCGGCCCGGACAGGCTCGCGACGTGCGCACGGTCGAGCGCGGCGTACTGCGCGGCGAGCCGCCCGAGGGCCGCGCCGTCGTAGTCGGCGAGCGCGGGGTCGTCCCCGATGATCTGCTCGAACACCGTGCTCCACCACGCGAGCTCGAGCTCCGGTCCCGCGAGCTCGGCCTCGACCCGGCGCGCGGCGAAGTCGTCGAGCAGCGAGCCCAGGCCCGCGGCGGTCAGCGACCGGACGAGGCGGGTGCGCTCGGGCAGGGCGTCGAGCGCGCGCGCGTCGCCCCACAGCCGGCGCAGGCGCTCGACGAGCGCGGGCAGCGCCAGGGCCGTGAGCCCTCCCCCGCCGGGGGTGGTGCGGAGCACCGCGTCGAGCGCGTCGAGGTCCGCCCGCACCGTGCGGTACTCGTCCTCGATGGTCGCGAGGCCCTCGGGCAGGCGCGGCCAGCCACCCGCCGGGCAGTGCGCCTGCCAGATCTGGCGCTGCTCCTGCACGCCGATGAGCGCGGTGTGCAGGTCGGCGACCGGTCGCCCGGGGCGCACCATGTCCTTCGCCTGCTTGCGCAGCCGGCGGCGGAGCCAGAAGCCCATCGGCATCCCGTGCTCCTCGCGCCACTGCTTGGTCGCGGTCGCGGCGACGAGGTCGGCGGCGGTGCGCTCGAAGATGAGCGGCTGGAACACGTCGAGCGCGCCACGGATGCCGCCGAGCATCACGAGCTGCTCGCCCCACGCGTCGACCGTCGTGGCCTCGTTCAGGCCCGTCGCCGCGGCGACCTCCTTGACGCGCGAGGCGAGGATCGGGAGCGCATGGTCGAGCAGGCGGCCGATCCGGTCGAGCGTCTCGCGCGCGGCGTGGTCGGTCGTCAGGTCGGCGCCGAACCACGGCGTGTCGGTCGGGCGGAGCGTCGAGGCGCCGAGCGCCACCGCCCGCTCGAGGTCCGCCGCGAGCACCGCGCGCCCCTCGGCGTCGAGCACCCGCGCCACGTCGGGCGCGAGCCGCACGGTCGTGCGGGGGGCCGGGCGCGTCGCGGTCAGGCTCGCGAGCGCCTGGAGGGCGTCGTACGCGGACGCGTCCCACGGCGTGCGGCCGGCGTGCAGCGCGTCGACGTAGGCGCGCAGGCGCTCGCGGTGCGCGACGAGGTCCCGGCGCAGCAGCGTCGTGCGGGCGGCGTCGACCGGGGTGCTCTCGAGGGTCATCGCGTCGAGCAGGCGGCGCGCGGCGGCGGTGCGCCAGCCGGCCTCGGGCGCGACGTCGAGCAGCAGGTCGTCGAGCCCGAGCTCCGCGAGCCGGGCCGCGAGGGCCCCCGCCGCACGGCGGTGCCCGGGCACGTAGAGGACCGTCTTGCCGGACGCGGCCGCGTCGGCGACGACCGCCGCGAGCGTCCCGGTCACGTCGGAGCCGGTCGGGGCGTCGACGAACAGGTGCTCGCCCGTCGCGAGCAGGTCGAGGACGTGCTGCTGGGCGGCGTCGAGGTCGCCCACGCCGCGCTCGACGTCGGGTTCGCGGTCGCCGCGGCGCATCTCGGGCAGCGGGCGCCGGACGCGCTCGAGCGCCTCGTCGACACCGGCCAGCGCGGCGACCACCTCGTGCCGGTCGAGCGTCCCGGAGAGCTGGTCCAGGTCGTCGACGAGCACCTGCCCGGGATGCACGAACGTCCCGACGACGAGGCTCTCGGTGAGCCGGAAACCCTCGAGGACCGCGCCGCCGAGCGACGCGAGCCGGGCGAGCGCCGGGCGCGGGTCGAAGCCCGTGCCCGTGAACGTGCCGCGCGCGACGGCGCCCGGGTCGAGCAGTGCGCCGCGGCTGCGCAGCGCGCGCGCGACCACGGGGTTGACCTCGAGGGTCTGCTCGAGCACGAGCTCGTAGTCGCTCTCGCCGCTCCCCCGGGCCCGCAGCGACACGGGACGCAGCAGCACGGGCGCCCGGACGGTGCGCGGCTCGCTCGCGGTCGTCGCACCGGCCGGCGCGGAGACGCCGCCGAGGGGCGCGAGCGCGTCGTCGGGGTCCGTGCCGTGCGCGCGGCGCGTGACGGCGGCCAGCGCCGCGACGTCGTCCTCGGCCACGTCGGGGGTCGTCCGCTCGGTCCACGTCGCGACGCCGATCGCGAGGTACGTCGGGGCGATGCCGTAGCGCTGCGCGTACTGCTCGGCGCGTGCGCCGACGGCCCGGGCGCGGCGCTTGGCGGTCGCGAGGGACCCGCCCTCGCGCACGAGGTTCGACAGGCGCGTCTCGCGGCCCGCGAAGAGCTGGGCGATGCCCGACGGGTGCGCGGCCGACAGGTCGAGGGCGGCGTCACCGAGCAGGTCGACGTCCGCGAGGGTCGAGCCGCCCGCGGTTTCGACGAGGCGTGCGCGCCAGCCCGCGAGCGCACCGGCGACGAGCTCCTCGGCGGACGGCGGCTCGACGAGCACGGGGGCGGCGGCCGCGGCGGGGTCGGGAGTGACGTCCGCGCCGTCGACCGGGGCACCGCCCGTGGCCGAGGGGGGCGTGGGGGGCGCGCTCGGGTCGGGTCGCGAGCCCGAGCCTGCACCGGGGCCGAGGTTGCGCGCAGGGACGATCACCCTCGGAACGCTAACCGCCGCCTCCGGGGGACGCCGCATGGCACGCCGGGAGGCGCGTGATCCCGCGGAAGTCATCCGCTCCCCAACGACGATCGGGCGGGCCCTCGGAAGGACCCGCCCGATCGTGACGTGAGAACAGTGCGCACCGCGCAGGGGGCAGGCGATGCGCACTGTCAGGTTCAAGTGTGCGGCTTGGCGCGGTGTTGGTCAACTGTCCAGGCTGGGCCGTCCGGGTGATTGAGCGCGTCCTCGTGCGGGCCCGGCCGGACGTCGGCGCGCGCGGTCGTCCGCGCGCGAGGATCATCCGCCGACGACCACCGTCGGGCAGCCCGGGCCCGGGGCGATCGGGGTGCCGTGCAGCGACTGGTCGCCGAGCCGGGCCGCGGGGAAGCCGCCGATCAGCACGGTCGTGCTGCCCGTGGCGATCCCGTTGGGTGCCGGGGAGACGCACACGATGCCGCCGGGCACCGCGTTCGCGACGGCCGCGGGCATCGACCCGATCAGGACCGTCATGACCGCCGCCGCGGGGGTGATCGGGCCTCCGACGTGCGGCTTCGGTCCGTCCGTCAGCGGGCACAGCGCGCTGTCGCCCGCGCGCAGGGCCGGTCCGGTGGGCATCGCGCCGCGGTCCGGTCAGGGCGCCGGAGCGGCCGGCGTCAGCAGCGAGCCGCCGAAGTAGATCGCGGCGGCGCACTCGTCGGGCGGCGTGGTCTCCCCGGGCGGCTTGCCGACCTCGTTGCACTCGAGCGTCATGACGAGCTCGTCCCCCGCGACGCCGACGATCGGGGAGATGAAGTGGTAGTCGAGGTCACGGAAGTTCTCGAGCGCCGAGTCGAGGATCACCTGCTCCCCCATCTCGAGGCGGACGCGGCCGAAGTCGCCCTGCGGGTTGCTCAGCACCAGGTCGGTGAGCTCGATCGTCTGCCCCTCGGGGACCGGGAAGGTGTCCGCGCTCGTGGAGGCGGCCACGGTCTCGACCTCGAGCCGGCCGGACGTCGGGATCTCGGTGGGCGGCAGGAGCGTCCCGCCGGCGATCTCGTCGGCCTTGACCGCGGCCTCGCCCGCGACCTGTGCGGACTGCTCCGCCCCGCCGGCAGCGGCCGCGGCCTGCTCGGCGGCCTGCTCCGCGACGGCGGCCTGCTCCTCGGCGGCGGCGACCTCCTCCTGCACCGCCTCCTGCGCCGCGGACTCCACCGCGCCACGGAGCACGAGGAACCACAGCGCGAGGAGCGCCGCGAGGAGGGCCAGGAGGGCGAGCAGCAGCTTGGGCAGCCACGACGGGATGAGCGGCTCCTGGACGAACGTGCCGTCGAGCGTCACGGGCGTCCCGTCGCGCGGCTCGACCGTCGCCGTGTACGGCAGGGTCCTCGGCTGACCGCGCCACATCGACCGGACCGGCTCGACGCGCAGGTCGGTGAACGCCGCGTTGCCCGCACCGACCGTCGACACCGCGGGCCTGACCCCGAACTGCAGGGCGTCCGCCTGGTCGCCCCCGCGCAGCGCCACGGTCACCGGCTGGTTGCCCCGGTTGTCGACCGCGACCCGCACCTTGGCGCCCCGCCGGCCGTGCGACGTGCGCGGCACGAGCTCGGCGGTGGTCTCCATGAACGGGAGCACCTCGACCGACCCCTCGGGGACGACGGTCTCCTCGGGGTGCTCCGTCGGGACGACGCGCACCCCGAACCGGAGCTCGCCCGCGGGCACGGCGGCCGAGCGGGGCGGGAAGAACATCACCGTGGCGGTCGTCGAGGCGCCGGGGTACAGCGAGACGTCCTCGGGCTCGATCGAGGCCCAGCCCTTCGCGGGGCCCACCACCTCGAGGTGGTAGCCCTCGACGAGCTCGCCGTTGTTGTAGATCTGCAGCGGGACGGCCGCAGCCCCGCCCGGGTCGAGCATGACCGGGGTCGGGTCGAGGGTGGCTGTCGTGGTCATGGACCGACGGTAGGGCGGTGCGCAGAGCGGTCCCCGGTGCTGCCGGGCCGGACTTCGGGGCAGCCCGGGATGCCCGTTGTGTCCCTGTTGACTGCACGAAGATCGGCCGGCGGCAGACTCCCGGGCATGCGGTCCCCGAGGGGGTGGGCCGCGACGGGAGGAGTGGACATGGAGCGCATCGGGGTGCACGTCCTGGCGAGGGACCCGATCTCCGAGGCCGGGGTCGCGAGCCAGCTGCGGCCGCGCCCGGAGGTGCGGGTCGTCGGCCGGTCCGAGCTGCACGAGGCCAAGGTCGCCGTGATCGTGGTGGACCAGGTGGACGACGAGACCGCCACGATCCTGCGGGTCAGCCAGCGCGCGGGCATCGCGCGGACCGTGCTCGTCGCGGGGCGCCTCGACGACGAGGACCTCGTGACCGCGGTCGAGGCCGGCGTGCTCGGGCTCGTGCGCCGCAGCGAGGCGACGCCCGAGCGGCTCGTCAAGGTCATCTGCGCGGCGGCCGCGGGCGAGGGCAGCGTCCCGCCGGACCTGCTCGGGCGGCTGCTCGACCAGGTGGGCCGCCTGCAGCGGCACGTGCTCGGCCCGCGCGGGCTGACGTTCACCGGGCTCGCCACGCGCGAGGTCGAGGTGCTGCGGCTCGTCGCCGACGGGCTCGACACGAGCGAGATCGCCCGGCAGCTCTCGTACTCGGAGCGGACCGTCAAGAACGTGCTGCACGACGTCACGACCCGCCTCCAGCTGCGCAACCGCTCGCACGCCGTCGCGTACGCGGTGCGGGAGGGGCTCATCTAGGCGGGGCTCCCCGCGCGGGCGACGGCGCCCGCGCGGGGGCACGGCCGTGCGGCGCCCTGCGCCCGGCGCCCGGTCCCCGGTGCCCGGACGGCCGCTCGCGCTGCCCGATCGGCTGCCCGGCGCCGGGTGCCGCGCAGCGGGGACGGTCGGCACCGTGGAGCGGTCAGCGGCACGAGCGCAGGAGCGCACGAGGGGGTGGACGGGTGATCGCCCAGGTCGACGCGGCCCTGCGCAGCATCGTGCGGACCGATGCGGTCGCGGGCACGGACCTCGAGGTCGTGTTCGACGCGCCGACCAAGGACTGGGCGTCGCGGCGCAACACGCCCACGGTCAACCTGTACCTCTACGACCTGCGCGAGGACCTCAAGCGCCGCGAGCGCGGGTGGACCGAGCGGCGCGGGTCCGACGGCGTCGTCGTCTCGCGCAGCCCCGCGCCGCGGTTCTTCAAGCTGTCCTACCTCGTGACGGCGTGGACGCAGCGCCCCGAGGACGAGCACATGCTGCTCGACTCGCTGCTCGCGTGCTTCCTGCGCCACGAGGCGCTGCCCCGCGGCCTCGTCGTCGGCCACCTCGCCGAGACCGGGCTCGACGTCCCCGTGACCGTCGGGCTCCCGCCGCCCGAGGACCGCGCGTTCGCCGACGTGTGGTCCGCGCTGGGTGGCGAGCTCAAGCCGTCCCTCGACGTCGTGGTGAGCGCTCCCGTCGACACCGGCATCGTGTACCCCGCCGGCCCGCCCGTCTCCGACGGCCCGTACGTCGGGCTGCAGGACCTCGCCGGCGGCTCGGGCACCGGGCCGCGGCGGCGGCACGCACCGCCGCCCCGGGTCGCGGCACCCGTGGCGCCCGCGGTCACGACCACCGCCGCACCCACGACGGCCCGCCCGGCCGCACGGTCCCGCAAGCGCGGCACGTCGTGAGCGGGGACGCGAGCGTGAGCGGGGACGCCCGCGTGGGCGGCGACACGCGCGTAGCCCGGGAGCCCCGCGTGGGCGGCGACGCGCGGGTGGACGACGACCCCGGCGCCGGCCGGGGTACCGGCGTGGGCGGGCGCGCGGACGGCTCCGCCCACGGGTCGGACCAGGCCAGCCTCGCGCACCTGCTCGGGCGCGCCGCGACGGTCGAGGAGCGGGTCCGCGCCCTCGTCGCACGGCGCCGGGCGGTCGACCCGCAGCCCGACGACCCGTTCCGGGGGCTGTACCTGAGCGACGAGGCCGTCGACCGCCTGCTCGCCGGTCCCCGGCCCGGGCACGCCCCCGACCGGGCCGCGGACGGGCGGACCGACGCGGTCGAGCGCACCGCCGACGAGGCCGAGCGCGCTGGGCACCGGCTGCGCCTGCGCGAGCTCGTCCGCCGCTGCGGGCTGACGCCGCTCGACGTCGACCTCCTGCTCGTCGCGCTCGTGTGCGACCTCGACTCCCGCTTCGAGCAGCTCTTCGGGTACCTCAACGACGACGTGACGCGGCGCCGGCCCGCGACGGCGGTCGCCCTCGAGCTGTGCGGCGTCGACCTCGCCTCCGCGCACGGCCGGGCCCGGCTCACGCACGGGCCGCTCGTGACCGCCGGCCTGCTCGTCGTCGAGGACCCCGACCGGCCGTTCCCGGGCCGGGCCGTGCGCGTCCCCGACCGGGTCGTCGAGCACCTGCTCGGCGACGACGCCCCCGACGCGGCGCTCGCGCCCGTGCTCGTGGCCGCCCCGGACGTCCGGTGGGGCGACGCCGGCCCCCTCGCGCGGGCCCTCGCTCGCGGGACGACCCTGACCTACCTGCGCGAGGGCTCGACGGGCTCGGCGCGCGTACTCGCCGCCCAGGCGCTGCACGCGCTCGGCCGGGACGCCGTCGTCGTCGACCTGCACGCCCTGGCCGCGGAGCCGGACGCGCACGCGCTGGCCCGGTCCGCCGCGCGCGAGGCCCGGCTGCGCGGTGCCGGGCTCGTCGCCGGGCCGGTCGAGGCCGTGGCGGCGCGCCCCCGCCTGCTCGCCGCGCTGGCCTGCGACCCCGAGCCGCTGCTGCTCGTGGGCCGCGGGGCGTGGGACCCCGCGTGGACGACGCACCCCCCGCTCCTGCAGACCGTGCCGGCGAGCACCACCGGCGAGCGCTCGACGATGTGGCTGCGCGCGCTGGGCTCCGGCGCGGACGACGAGCGCGACGCGGCGGCCGCGGGCATGGACGACGCGACCGTCGAGGCGGCGACCCTGCAGTTCCGGCTCCGGCCCGAGCAGGTGGCCCGGGCCGCGGCGTCGGCGCTCGTGCAGGCGCGCGTCGAGCCCGACGGGCGGGTCACCGCCGAGCACCTGCGGGCCGGCGCCCGCGCGGAGAACGGCTCGGCCCTCGACGGGCTCGCCCGGCGCATCGAGCCCGCGGTCGGCTGGGCGGACCTCGTGCTGCCGCGCGCGCCGCTGGTCGCGCTGCGCGAGGTGGCGCTGCGCGCCCGGCACCGCGAGCGCGTGCTCGGCGACTGGTCGATGCGGCCCGGCGGCGGGCGGGGGCACGGCGTCGCGGCGCTGTTCGCGGGCGACTCCGGGACCGGCAAGACGATGTCCGCCGAGGTCGTCGCGCACGAGCTCGGGCTCGACCTGTACGTCGTCGACCTCGCGACGGTCGTCGACAAGTACATCGGGGAGACCGAGAAGAACCTCGAGCGCATCTTCACCGCCGCCGCGGAGGTCAACGGGGTCCTGCTGTTCGACGAGGCCGACGCGATCTTCGGCCGGCGCTCCGAGGTCCGCGACTCGCACGACCGCTACGCGAACATCGAGAGCGCCTACCTGCTGCAGCGCATGGAGTCCTTCGACGGGCTCGCGATCCTCGCGACGAACCTGCGCGCCAACATCGACGAGGCGTTCACGCGCCGGCTCGACGTGCTCGTGGACTTCCCGCTGCCCGACCCCGAGCACCGCCGCGCGCTGTGGGACCGCAGCCTCGGGGCGCTCGTCCCGCGCGAGGCGGACGTCGACCTCGAGTTCGTGGCGGGTGCGTTCGAGCTCGCGGGCGGCGCCATCCGCTCGTCGGCGGTCACCGCGGCGTACCTCGCGGCCGACGATGGCGGCACGGTCCGCATGACGCACGTGATCAGCGCCGTCGAGCACGAGTACCGCAAGCTCGGCCGGCTGTGCCTGCCCGGCGAGTTCGGGCGGTACTGGTCGATGCTCCAGCCGACCGGCGGGTGAGCCCGGCACGTGCGCGATCGGGCAGCGGACCTGCCCCGGACGACGGCTGACCGTCCTTGGCGCCGCGCGGTGCCCGGGGAAGCCTCGGAGGAGACGCCGCACCGGGGTCCGGCCCGGCGGTGAGCCCGGTGAGGAGCGACCATGCGCGAGCACGAGCACGAGCACCTGGACGACGACGCGCAGCGCCCGCGCTCCGAGCGCACCGAGGAGCGGCCCGACAGCGCGCTGTGGCGGGCCGCCGCGGCCGGGCGCACGGACGTCGTCGGGCCGCAGGGGCTCGCGCGGCTGCAGCGCGCCGTCGGCAACCAGGGGGTCCGCGGGCTCGCGCAGGAGGAGCGCTCGCCGGTGCTCGACGTCGTCGGCTCGGGCGGCAGCCCGCTCGACACGCACGTGCGCACCGACATGGAGTCCCGCCTGGGCCACGACTTCGGGGACGTGCGGGTGCACACCGACGACGCGGCGCACCGCTCGGCGGCGTCCGTGCAGGCGCACGCGTACACGGTCGGCTCCGACGTGGTGTTCCAGCGCGGGCAGTACGACCCCGGCTCGACGGCGGGGCGCACGATGCTCGCGCACGAGCTCACGCACGTCGTGCAGCAGCGCAGCGGCCCCGTCGACGGCACCGCGACGGGTGACGGGGTGCGCGTGAGCGACCCGTCCGACCGGTTCGAGCGCGAGGCGGCGGCGAACGCCGAGCGCGTGATGTCGGCGCCGCCGGTGCAGACGTCACCCGTCGGCGCGAGCACCGGTGGTGGCGCGCCGGACGGCGCGGCCGTGCAGCGGCACGAGGCGGAGGAGGACGCTCCCGAGGAGGCACCGGTGCAGGGGGCCTTCAAGGCGGGTGCCGCGGTGCAGCGCGACGAGTCCGAGGAGGAGGAGGCGCCCGCGGGCTGAACCGCGAGCGCGCTCGTCAGGCGTCCGGCGAGACCTCCGTGACGAGGTCCGCGGCCCACAGGTCCGGGCCGAACACCTCGTACTGGATGTCGCGCGCGGGCACGCCGCGGGTCAGCAGCGCCGAGCGGACCGACTTCATGAACGGCAGCGGCCCGCACAGGTAGTACCCGGCGCCGTCGGGCAGGTCGACGTCGTCCACGTCGAGGAGCCCGGCGGACACGCCGTCGACCGCGAGCGCGGACACCGCGCCGCGCTCGTACCAGGTGCGGAGCGTCCCGCCGGGGAGCCGCCGGACGTCCGCCAGCACCTGCTCGCGCAGCGCGAACGTGCGCTCCTCGACGTCGGCGTGCAGCACGTGCACCTCGAGCTGCGAGCCGGCCGCGACGAGGTGGGAGAGCATCCCGGCCATCGGCGTGATCCCGATGCCGGCGCTCGCGAACACGAGCGGGCGCCCGGAGTCGTCGAGCACGACGTCGCCGAACGGGACCGACATGGTCAGGACGTCACCGACCTGCACCGTCTCGCACAGCAGCGTCGACACCTCGCCGTCCGGCCGCTCCCCTCCGCCGCGCACGCGCCGCACCGAGAACTGCCGGGTCTCGCCGTCGTCCGCGCGCGTGAGGCTGTACTGCCGGGGCTGGTGCACGCCGTCGGGCATCGGGACCTTGACGGTGACGTACTGCCCGGGCAGCGACGTGCGGACCGAGCGGTGGTCGGTCCGGCGCACCACGAAGGTCACGACGTCGTCGGTCTCCTGGCGGCGGGACTCCACGCGCCACTCGCGCCACACCTTCTCCGGGCTCACCCCGCGTGCGCTGTACAGCCCGCGCTCCTGGTTCACGAGCGCGTACGCCATCAGCCAGTACACCTCGTCCCACGCGGCCGCGACGTCGGCCGTGACCGCGTCACCCAGGACGTCGACGATCGCCCAGAACAGGTGCTCGTGCACGATCGCGTACTGGTCGGGGTGGATGCCGAGCGACGCGTGCTTGTGCGCGACCCGCTGCAGCAGGTGCTCGGGCAGCTGCTCGGTGTCCTGCACGAGCGCCGCCGCGAACGCCACGACGGACCCGGCGAGCGCGACCTGCTGGGTGCCCTCCGCCTGGTTGCCGCGGTTGAACACCCCGTCGAGCAGCTCGGGCCGGGCGGCGAACATGTGGCCGTAGAACCGGCGGGCGATCTCCGGGAGGTGCTCGCTCACCACCGGCAGGGTCGCCCGGACGACGTCCCGGGAGCGGTCCGAGAGCATGAGGGCCTCCTCGCCCGCGAGCGCCCCCTGCGCCCGCTCCGACCAGGCTAGACCCGGTGCTCGATCGGGCAGCGACCTCTTCCCTCCACGACGGCCCGACGCACGTGCCGCTGCCCGGGCGCCGCGGTGACGCTGGTCTCGACGTCGCAGTGGCGCTCACCGGGCTCTGGAGGGACCAGCATGCCGACCTACCTTTCCCCAGGTGTCTACGTCCAGGAGGTCGAGGCGGGATCCCGCCCGATCGAAGGAGTGGGCACCGCCGTCGCCGCGTTCGTCGGCCTCGCCGCGCAGGGTCCGCTCAACGAGCCGACCCTGGTGTCGAACTGGACCCAGTTCACCGAGAAGTTCGGCGACTTCCTGCCCGGGTCCTACCTCGCGCACTCGGTGTACGGGTACTTCCTCAACGGCGGCGGCAACTGCTACGTCGTGCGGATCGGCGGCGCGTCGTCGAACGGCAACGGGCGGGCAGGCAACGGCGCGACCGCCGCGGGCGCCGGGAAGGCACGCAAGGCGGTGACCGGGCCGGCCGTCGCGATGGTCGGCGGCTACCGGGTGACCGCGCAGCCGTCCGCGGCGAACAAGTCCGTGAGCGTCGAGGTCCAGGACGCGGGCGGCTCCGACGCGGCCGAGGACCAGTTCAAGCTCGTGGTCCACGCCGACGGCAAGGTCACCGAGACGTTCGACCGTGTGACGACCAAGCGCGGGCCGGAGAACGTCGCCACCAAGGTCAACGCCGAGTCGAAGGTCGTGACGCTCGAGGAGGTCCTCGGGGGCAGCGCGCTCATGAAGCCCGACAAGGGCACGTTCGGCCTGCTCGCCCCCGAGCCCGAGCCCGAGGCCCCGACGGTCGCCGCGCTGAACGCCGACGACTACGTGGGCGACGCCGCCGAGCGCACCGGCTTCAGCGGTCTCGAGGCCATCGACGAGGTCACGATGGTCGCCGTCCCGGACCTCATGGCTGCGTACGAGCAGGAGGCGATCGACCTCGAGACGGTCGTCGCGGTCCAGCGCGCGGTGATCGACCACTGCGAGCTCATGGGCGACCGGATGGCGATCCTCGACTCCCCCGCGAACCTCAGCCCGCAGCAGATCAAGAAGTGGCGCATGGAGGACACGAACTTCGACTCGCGCTTCGCGACGCTCTACTGGCCGTGGGTCAAGACGTTCGACCCCGCGTCGGGCAGCAACCGGTTCGTCCCGCCGTCGGGCCACATGGCCGGGGTGTGGGCCCGCAACGACGACGAGCGCGGCGTGCACAAGGCACCCGCCAACGAGGTCGTGCGCGGCGTGGTGAGCCTGCAGACGCAGATCACGAAGGCCGAGCAGGACCTGCTCAACCCGAACGGCATCAACTGCATCCGGACGTTCCCCGGGCGCGGCGTGCGGGTCTGGGGTGCGCGGACGCTCTCGAGCGACCCGTCGTGGCGCTACCTCAACGTCCGCCGCCTGTTCAACTACCTGGAGGAGTCGATCCTCATCGGCACGCAGTGGTGCGTGTTCGAGCCGAACGACCCGGCGCTGTGGGCGCGCATCCGCCGCACCATCAGCGCGTTCCTGGTCAACGAGTGGCGCAAGGGTGCGCTGTTCGGCACGACGCCCGACGAGGCGTTCTTCGTCAAGTGCGACGGGGAGACCAACCCCGCCGAGGGCATCGACGCCGGCCAGGTCGTGTGCCAGATCGGCGTCGCGCCCGTGAAGCCCGCCGAGTTCGTCATCTTCCAGCTCGCCCAGTTCTCGGGCGGCACGAGCCTCGTCAACGAGTGACGCCGGACCCGGTCCGCTCGGAACCAGAAGGAGAGTGACCAGCGATGCCCCTCGACACATTCGACTCGTCGGCGGCGAACGGCTTCATCGTGACCATCGACGGGATCCAGATCCCCAAGGTCACCGAGGTCAGCGGCCTGAAGAACGAGGTCGACAAGATCGAGCTCAAGCAGCAGACGTCCGACGGCAAGTACGTCGTCCGCCAGCTCATCGGCCGCCCCAAGCCCGGGGAGTTCACCGTGACGCGCGGGCTCACCGAGTCCAAGACCGTGACGGACTGGCTCAAGAAGGTCATGGAGGGCGACGTCACGGGGTCCCGCAAGACGGCGTCGGTCGCGCTGCTCGACTACCAGGGCGCGACGATCAAGACCTACAACTTCGTGAACTGCTGGGTGCGGTCGGTCGAGATCAACTCGCTCAAGGCCGGTGCCGCCGAGCAGGCCACCGAGAAGTTCACGGTCTGCTACGACGAGTCCACGATCTCCTGAGACGGGGCCGAGCCACGTGATGCAGCGCCTGCGCAACGGTGTCCTGGACGGCCAGGAGCAGCGCCTCGACGTCCACGAGGGGCACACCCCGGACGCCGCCGGCGCTCCCGACGGCGTGCTGCGCACCGAGTTCGCCTTCGAGCTCCCGCGCGGGTACGTCGACGGCGACGGCGTCGTGCACCGCTCGGGGGTCATGCGGCTCGCGACGGCGCGCGACGAGCTCCTGCCGCTGTACGACGCGCGGGTCCAGGAGAACGCCGCGTACACGACCGTCGTGCTGCTCGCACGGGTCGTCACGTCGCTCGGGACCGTCCCGGCGATCACCGCGAACGTCGTCGAGAACATGTTCGCCTCGGACGTCGCGTTCCTGCAGGACCTGTACCGCCGCGTCAACGCCGAGGGCCACACCCGCATCGCCGTCACGTGCCCGGCGTGCCGGCACCGGATGACCGTGGACCTCGCGGGTGGCCGCCTGGGGGAATCGTGACGTACGCGCCCGACCGGATCCACGAGGAGGTCGCGTACGTCGCCTACCACTTCCACTGGCCGCTCGACGCCATCCTCGACCTCGAGCACGGGCAGCGGCTGCGGTACGTCGCCGAGATCGCGAGCATCAACACGCGCCTGACGCAGGAGCGGTGACGGCATGCGGTGGCCGTGGCAGCGCGACCGGGACCCGGCGCCCGGGGGTGGGCAGCCCGAGGGCGACCCCCCGGCGACGTCCCGCGCCGCCGCACCGACCGCGCCGCCCGTCGCGGGGTGGGCGTTCGTGCCGGCGCTCCAGCGCACGGTCGGCCCGATGCCGACGGTCTCCGGCGTCGCGACGGCGCGTCACGCGCTCGCGGCGTGGGGCGACCCGTCGTCGTTGCAGCGGATGTCGCACGGCGTGACCGTGGACGCGCCGGCCGGTCTCGTCGACGGCGACGGGTCCGGCCTCGGCGCCCACGCGACGCCGGCGCCGGGTGCTCCGGGCACGACGTCGCCCGCTCCGGACCTCCCCCTGCTGGGCCCCGGCCGGGCCCAGGGCGCGGTGCGCACCGCGCCGCAGTCGTCCGACGGGACCGCGGCACCCCCCGTGCAGCGCTCCGCGGTCCCGTCGGCGTCCGGACCTCCCGCGACCGGCCCGGCAGCAGCCGACCCCGTGGCCGCGTCCGCGCCGCTCGTCAGCGCGGCGTCGCTGGCCCTGCCGGTGCTGCAGCTCGTCGGCCGGGCCGCTGCGGCCGTGCCGGGCGCGGAGGCGTCCGACGACGCACCGGGGAGCGGCGCGTCGCCGACGGTGGACGCCGCCCACGCCGCCACGGGCGCCGTCACCTCCGAGGTCGGTTCCCGGACCGGCGAGCCGGTGGCTCCGGACGGCGCCGGGTCCCGTGCCCCGCTGCTCGGGGCGGCGGACGAGGGCGGCGGGACGGACGGCGGGACGGACGGCGGCTCGGTGCCGCCCGCCGGGGCGTCCCCGGCCGCGCGGGCGGCCGCCGACGACGGGTTCACGTCGGTGGCGGTCCCCCCGGTGTCCTTCCCGTCCGCGGCGACCCCCGCCGCACCGGTGCAGCGCCACGTCGAGGCCGCGTCGCCCGCGACGGCACCTTCGGCGCCCTCGGCGGCCCCACGCGCGCCGCGTCGCCTGGGCCTGGGATCCCCGCTCCCGGCGACGCCCGCCCCCGCGGCTCCGGGGCCCTCGGCGCACCACGCGGACGCCTCGCCCTGGCCGGTCCAGCGCGTTCCCGCCCCCGGCGCCCCGTCGGGGAGCCCCGCCGACCAGCGCTTGGGCGCCGCATCGACCCCGGCCACGGCGGCCGGCGCCTCGGTCGACAGGGGCATGCCCGTCAGCGCCGCACCGCCCGTAGGCGCGACTCCCGCCGCAGCGATGCCCGTCGTCGCGCGGCTCGTCGACGCACCGCCCGTCGTCGCGCCGAGCACACCCGGCACGCCCGGCACGCCCGGCACGCCGACGGTGGACGACCCGGCCGCCGGCTCGCACGCCCCGACCGGATCGGACGGGCCCGTCACGCAGCGGACCCCGGACCCCGACCCGACCGGGGAGACGGGAGACCAGCGGGCCGCGACCGTCGGGCCGGAGCAGACCGCGACCGCCGATCCGGCCGGCGCCCTCGGGCCGGGCCTCGCCGGCCCGGTGGTCGAGCTCCCCGCCCGCGGCACCGTGGAGCAGACCCGCCCCGGCCCCACCACCCCCGAGCCCCTCGACGCGCACGCGATGTCGGACGCGGGGCGTCGCACGGCTCCGGTCGTCGACGCCCGGGCGGACGCGCTGCCGGTCGCCGGCGCCCCGGCCGGCACGCTGCCGGTCGCCGGCGCCGGGAGAGTGCTGCCGGTCGTCGGCCGGTCTGCCGCACACGCGGGACCCGTCGTCGCCCGAGCGGCTACCACCGGACCCGCGGACGACGCCTCCCCCGACGACCTTCCCCACCACGGCCCCGCCGCAGAGGCCGGACGGGGGGCCGAGGTCCCCGCAGGTCCCCCGTCGTCGTCCACCGGCGCCACCACCGGCGCGCCGAGCCTGGTCGTGAGCCGCAGCGTCCTGGGCGTCGGGGACGTGCCTCCGGCACGATGGAGCCCGGTCGCGGACGAGCCCCACGTCGCCCGGTCGCCCGACGCGGCACCGTCCCTGCCGCTCGTCGGGGGCTCCCGCGCGACGCACCGCGTGGACGCGGACGCGGCACCTGCTCCGTCGACCCTGCCGGTCTCGCGCACCGCGTCCGGTCCCGCTCCGGGAGCCACCGACGCGGCCGACCCCACGGACCCCACGCCCGGTCGCCCCGACGCTCCCGGGCCGGCGCCGGTCCAGCGCAGCGCGAGCGCCCCTCTGGTCGGCGCCGCCGGGCCGCTCTCCGAGGGACACCTCGCCGGCGCGGTCCAGCGCCACCCCGACACCGCGGGAACCGGCGCGGTCCAGCATCACCCCGACGCGGGGACCGGCGCGGTCGGCGGACGCGGGAGCGACGGCGCGACCGCCACGCCCCGGCCCCGCCCGGACGCCGCCCTGCTCCGGCCGGTCCAGCGCGACGCGGACACGCAGGCCCCCGGTCCGGCCGACCCCCAGGGGACGTCGACGCCGCAGGAGGACGGACCACCGGAGCTCCCGGCGCTGACCGCCGTGGCGGCCGCGGGCGGGGCCGCCACCACCGCGCGCGCGCTGCTCGCGCCGCCGACCGCGCAGCGCACCGTGGG
>NZ_JBFTER010000025.1:0-50870 GCF_047229345.1 Cellulomonas jepli
CGCCCGGTTCGGCACGCACCTGCCCGAGCGGCTCACCGAGGAGCTCGCGACGCTGCGCGCGCGGCTCGGCACGGTCTGAGCGGACGCGCGTCGCTCACGCGTACGCGTAGCTCGACGACGAGTACTCGGAGTAGCCCTCGCGGGGGCGCAGCGTCGTCCCGCACCCGAGGCAGTCGACGGGCCGGCCGCCGTCGCGCCCGCGGATCGTCAGCCACGCACCCGCGCGGCCGGTGAGCACCCCGCGGAGCTGCACGAGCTCGTGCGCGCCGTGCTTCTCGGCGGTCGCCACGAAGTCGAGGAACGTCGTGTGCCGGTCGCACCCGGGGCAGCGCAGCTCGACGACGCGGAACGGTCCGTCGAGGTCGTCGGTGCGCACCCCGAGGTGCTCGGCGAGCTCGGCGACCTCGGCGTCGTCCATGGTGCGCATCTCGGGCGGGTCGTCCGACGGGAGCGCCCGGAGGGTCTCCCGGTCGACGCGGTAGGTGCGGGTCCTCGCGGGCCGCTCGTACAGCAGCTCGCGCACGTCGTCGGCCGTCCGGAGCGCCGCCATCTCGCTGGGCATCTCGGTCTCTCCTCGCGTCGTCGGGAGCCTCGCCCCACCCGGTGGGCAGGTCACACGGGCCTCTCGTCCGACGGTCGACGGCGACGCGTGCACCCGCAAGGCCCGTCCGGGCAGCCGGAGGGGCGAGGGCGGCGTCGGGAAGCGCAGCGCCCGCGGGTCGCGCAGACTCGTGCTGTCCCGCACCCGTCCGACAGGAGCCTCCCGTGTCCCGCGTCCTCATGGTGGTCTCGGCCGCCGACACCCTCGTGCTCACCGACGGCACCGCGCACCCGACCGGGTTCTGGGCCGAGGAGCTCGTCGTCGCGCACCGGACGCTGAGCCGGGCCGGGCACGGGGTCGTCGTCGCGACGCCCGGCGGCGCACGCCCCACGGTGGACCCGGTGTCGCTCGACGAGAAGACCGTCGGCAGCGCCGAGAAGGTCGACGAGCTGCACGCCTACCTCCGCGAGATCGGCACCGCGCTCGACGCCCCGGTCGCGCTCGAGGACGTCGACGTGAGCGGCTTCGACGCCGTGGTGCTCCCGGGCGGGCACGGCCCGATGGTCGACCTCGCCGTCGACCCCGCGCTGGGCCGCCTGCTCACGCGGGCCGACGAGGACGGACTCGTGATCGCCCCGTTCTGCCACGGACCGGCCGCACTGCTGTCCGCGACCACCGACGACGGCGCGTTCCGCTTCGCCGGGCGGCGGCTCGCGGTGTTCACCGACGAGGAGGAGCGCACGGGCGGCACCGGCGAGACGACGCCCTGGTTCGTCGCGACCCGGCTGCGCGAGCGCGGTGCGGTCGTCGAGGAGGGCCCGGCGTGGTCGAGCTTCGTGGTCCGCGACGGCAACCTGGTCTCGGGTCAGAACCCGCAGTCGAGCGAGGCGGTCGCGGAGGCCGTGCTCGAGGCGCTGGGGGAGAGCCGGCGCTGAGCCGGCGCCCGCGCCGCCGCGGCTCCCGTGCCGTCGCGTCGGCCGCGTCGCCCGGCAGCCCTTGACCCTCCCCCTGGGGCAGGGTCGACAGTGACGGGGTGACGACGACGCACCAGCCACCCGCGCTCCTGACGATCGGCCAGCTCGCCGACCGGTCCGGGCTCAGCCTCAAGGCGCTGCGCCTGTACGACGAGCTCGGGCTGCTGCCGCCCGCGCGCGTCGACCCGGCCTCCGGGTACCGCTACTACGACGCCGGGCAGCTCGACGGCGCGCGGCTCATCGGCCTGCTGCGGCAGGTCCGCATGCCGCTCGCGGAGATCGGGGCGCTGCTCGCCGACCGGGACCCGGAACGGCTGCGGGCCTGGTGGCGCGGCGAGGCCGACGACCACCGGCAGCGCGAGGGCGTCGTGCGCTACCTGCTGACGGAGCTCGACGGCGCCGAGCGGCCGGTGATCCCGGTGCGGACGCGGCACGTGCCCGACGAGAAGGTCGCCACGACGTCGGCGCACGTGCTGCAGCCCGACCTCCCGCGGTACATCCCGGAGGCGATCGGCCGGCTGCGTGCGCACCTGGCGGCGTGCGGGGCGACGGCCCGGGACATCGACTGGACCGTGTACCACTCGTCGTCCACCACGGACTCCGCGGGGCTCGTCGAGGTGTGCGTCCCCTTCAGAGGCACGGTCCAGCCGACGACCGAGGTCACCGTGCGCGTCGAGCCCGCGCACCACGAGGCGTACGCGCGGATCACCAAGGGCGAGGTCCGGGCGCCGCACATCATGTTCGCGTTCGACGCGGTCGCCGCGTGGGTCGCCGAGCACGGCCACACCCGCACGCTCGACCCGCGCGAGGTGTACTTCGCGGACTGGGTCGCGGTCGACGAGTCGACTCCCGCGGTCGACATCGCGTACCCGTTCGAGCCGGGGTCGGGGCCGGGGCCGGGGTCAGCCGCGGGTCCGGCGGCGGTCGACGACGGTGCGGACGCCTCGAGCGCCGGGTCGCCCGCACCGGGCGCCGAGGCGGCTGCAGAGGTCGCCCCGTGACCCGCGCCGGGGTGCCGAGCGCCCTCGACCGCTACCGCGCGCACACCCCGTTCACCGACCCCGGCGCGCACGCCGCGCTGCTGCGCACGCTCCCGGCGGACCCCGGGGCGCTCGCCGACGCGGTCCGCGGACTGGTCGTGCACTACGTGGCGTCCGGCCTGACGTTCCCGCCCGACCGGCTCGCCGAGATCGACAGCCGCTGGGTCGAGGTGATGCTCGCGCGCCTCGCCGAGCGCGACGCGGCGCCGCTGACCGGGCCGCGCGACGTCGACTCGTGCCTCGTCGGCTGCTGCCGCGACTTCACGCTCCTGCACGTCGCCGCGCTGCGCGAGCACGGCGTCCCGGCCCGCAGCCGCGTCGGGTTCGCGCCGTACCTGCGGCCCGACTTCGCGCACGACCACGTCGTCGCCGAGCGCTGGGACGCCGCACGGGCGGAGTGGGTGCGGGTCGACGCGCAGCTGGACCCCGCGGACTGGCGTGACGTGGACGTGTCGGACCTCGGCACCGGGCCGGGCAGCCCGTTCCGGCCGGCGTCGCGGCTCTGGCTCGACCACCGAGCGGGCCGCCTGACCGCCGCGGACCTCGACGGCTACGGCGTGAGCCCCGACCTGCCGCTGCACGGGCGCTGGTTCGTGCGGAACTACGTGGTCGTCGAGCTCGCGCACCTGACCGGGCACGAGCTGCTGCTGTGGGACCTGTGGGGCGCGATGACCCCACCCGCCGTCGGGCCCGACGGGGAGCTCACCGAGGTCGCCGTGCCCGACGACCCCGACCTCGACGCGCTTGTCGACCGGGCCGCCCGGCTGCTGCTCGACCCGGACGCCCACCTCGCGGAGCTCGACGCGCTCGCGGCCGACCCGCGGCTCGACCCGCGGACCGGCGTGGTGTGCGACTCCCCGCGCGGGGTGCGGGAGGCGGTCGGCCTGACCGCGCGCGCCCGGTGACTCAGAGCAGGCCGTGCGCCCGGAGCACGCGGTCGAGGATCTCCCGGACGACGGGCGCCTTGAGCTCGTTGTAGTCCATCACCAGACCGTCGCCGTCCGCGCGCAGCCGGTCCGCGGCCGCGTGCTTGGCCGCCGCGTACGCCGCGCGGTCCTCGGGGTGCTCGCGCAGCCAGTCCCGCAGGAGCCGGTGCCGCACCGCCTCGGGGGAGTCGGGGCTCCAGACGTGCAGGTTCGCGCGGGGCTCCGTGTGCACGAGGAGACGGTGCTCGTGCCAGGCCCGCTCACGCAGGACGAGAGCGAAGCCCTCGGCCTCGAGTGCCGGCACGTACGCGGCCTCGTCCGTGGAGTCGGCGACGGTGAGGTCGAGGTCGATGATCGGCTTCGCGGCGAGGCCGGGGACCGAGGTCGACCCGACGTGGTCGAGCGCGTGCGGGCGCGCCGGCCGCCGTTCCGGCCGCTGACGTCGGCAGCCGTCCGCCGCCTCGGCCGAGGTCAGCCCTGCGGCCGCTCCGGCCCCGCGCTGCCCGCGGGGTAGTCCACGAGCGGCGTCGCCCCGCCGGCCCACGCGTCGAGGATCGGCTGCACGATGCGCCAGCCCTCCTCCGCCTCCTCGGCGTGCGCGGACAGCCGGGTGTCCCCGGCGATCACCGCGAGCAGCAGCTGCCCGTACGGCGTCGGGTCCTGGCGGGCGAGCTCGGTGTCGAGCTGCACCGTCTCGAGGTCGAACGGGTCGCCCATGCCGTTGATGTTGAGCCGCAACGACATCCGGTCGGGGTCGAGCTGCAGGCGCAGCTCGTTGGCGGCGGCGTGCTGCCCGGTGAAGACGTCGTGCGGCACGGGCCGGAAGCGGACGACGACCTCGCGCCGGTCCGCGTCGAGCGCCTTGCCGGTGCGCAGCCGGAACGGCACGCCGCCCCACCGCCAGTTGTCGATGGACAGCGTCACGTCCGCGTACGTCTCGGTCTCGCGCGCCGGGTCGACGCCCTTCGCGTCCACGTACGCGTCGACGTGCCGCGTGGCGCCGTCCTTGCCGGTGACCTCCCCGGCCGTGTACCGCCCACGCACGGTCGCGCGCGCCACCTCCTCGGGCGACAGCTCGCGCACCGCGCGCAGCACGTCGACCTTGCGCTTGGACAGGTCCGCGGGCCCGACGGACAGCGGCGGCTCCATCGCGACGTACGTGAGGAGCTGCAGCAGGTGGTTCTGCACCATGTCGCGCAGCGCGCCCGACCGGTCGTAGTAGCTGCCGCGCGACTGGGAGTCGACGGTCTCGTCGAACACGATCTCGACGCTCTCGACGTACCGGCTGTTCCACAGCGGCTCGAGCACGGCGTTCGCGAACCGCAGGCCCAGCAGGTTGATCACGGTCTGCTTCGCGAGGAAGTGGTCGACGCGGAACGTGCGGTCCTCGGGGACGACCGCCGCGAGCTCCGCGTTGAGCGTCCGGGCGCCCTCGAGGTCCTCCCCGAACGGCTTCTCGACGACGACGCGCAGCCCGGCCGGCCGCTCGCACCGCCCGAGCGCCGCGATGACGTCCCGGAACAGCACGTGCGGCAGCGCGAGGTACAGCACGACGGGCTCGTCGCCCTCGGCCCCGGCCTCCGTGAACGCCTGCTGCAGCGTCGCGGGGTCGGTCACGTCGCCGCGCACGAAGCCCGCCTCGTCGGCGAGCGCCCGCACCTGCTCGGCGGGTCCGTGGCCGGGGTGGTCCGCGACGACGCCGCGCACGTGCTCGCGGAACGCGTCGGGCGTGAGGTCGTCCTGCGCGACGCCGACGAGCCGCAGCCCGCCCTCGACGAGGTGCAGCACCTGCGTCAGCCCGGGGAGGAGGTAGCGGCGCGTGAGGTCGCCCGTGGCACCCAGCACGATCATGTGTGCGGTCATCGTCGTCCGTCCCCGAGTGCGGCGGCCCCGCGTCGGCGCGAGCGAGGGCGTCCCCACTCCACCCGAGCGGCACCGGCGCCGCAACCGGGGCCTCGACCGGTGGCCCGCCGGCCTCTGCCGGCACTGCGGACACCCCGGGCCCGGTGCTGCCGCGCTCGGTAGGCTCCCCGCCGTGGAGATCCTCGTCATCGGCACCGGCGCGCGCGAGCACGCCCTCGTCCGCGCGCTCGCCCGCGACCCCCAGGTCACCGGCCTGCACGCCGCCCCGGGCAACCCGGGCATCGCGCAGCACGCCCGGATCCACGGCGTCGACCCGCTCGACGGCGCCGCGGTCACCGCGCTCGCCCGGTCGCTCGGCGTCGACCTCGTGGTCGTCGGCCCCGAGGCCCCGCTGGTCGCGGGCGTCGCCGACGCGGTGCGCGAGGCCGGGATCGCCGTCTTCGGCCCGAGCCGCGAGGCCGCGCAGCTCGAGGGCTCCAAGGCGTTCGCCAAGGACGTGATGGCCGCCGCCGGTGTCCCCACGGCGGAGCCGCGCGTCGCGTCGACCCCCGAGGAGGCCGCCGCGGCGCTCGACGAGCTCGGCGCGCCGCACGTCGTCAAGGACGACGGGCTCGCCGCCGGCAAGGGCGTCGTCGTGACGACCGACTACGCCGAGGCGCTGGCCCACGCGCACGCGTGCCTCGCCAAGCCCGGCGCGCGAGTCGTCATCGAGGAGTACCTCGACGGCCCCGAGGTCTCGCTGTTCTGCCTCTCCGACGGCGCGACCATCGTGCCGCTGGTCCCCGCGCAGGACTTCAAGCGCGCGCACGACGACGACCGCGGCCCGAACACCGGCGGCATGGGCGCCTACTCGCCGCTGCCGTGGGCGCCGCGCGGCCTCGTCGAGGAGGTCGTCACGCGCGTCGCGCAGCCGACGATCGACGAGATGGCCCGCCGCGGCACGCCGTTCGCGGGGGTGCTGTACGTCGGCCTCGCGCTCACCACGCGCGGCACCAAGGTCGTCGAGTTCAACGCGCGCTTCGGCGACCCCGAGACCCAGGTCGTGCTGGCCCGCCTCGCGACGCCGCTCGCGGGCGTGCTGCACGCCGCGGCGACCGGCACGCTCGCGGACCTGCCCCCGCTCGAGTGGAGCAACCAGGCGGCCGTGACGGTCGTCGTCGCGTCCGAGGGCTACCCCGGCGCGGTCCGCGGCGGCGACGAGATCACCGGCATCGAGGACGCGGAGCAGGTCCCGGGGGTGCACGTGCTGCACGCCGGCACGGCGCTCCAGCAGAACCCCGCCGGGGACGACGACGACGCGCTCGCGGGCGCCCGGCTCGTCTCGGCCGGCGGGCGCGTGCTCTCGGTCGTCGGGGTCGGTGCCGACCTCGCGGACGCCCGCGCGGCGGCCTACGCGGGCGTCGAGCAGATCGAGCTCGCGGGCTCGCACCACCGCACCGACATCGCGCGCGCGGTCTCGCTGGGACCGTCGGCCTGACGCCGCGCGGCGACGCGTGGTCGGCGCCACCGCCGGCGCGCGCGCCGCGCTAGCGTCGGCGCGTGCGCGCGCCGCGGCAGGGACAGGTCGACGTCGAGCTGGTCGAGACCGTCGGTGACGACGTCGTGCCCGCGGCCGAGCCCGGCGCCGACTGGCGTGAGCTCCTGCGGCGCGTGCCCGCACGGGCCTGGGCGGTCACCGCCGTGGTCGTGGCGCTCTCCGTCGGCACCGTCGGGGCCGTCGAGTGGCGTGCCGACCGGGCGCAGGCGGCGCGGCTCGCGGAGACCGAGGGACTGACGGTGTCCCTCGCCGAGCCGCTCGCCGAGGTGTGGCGCGCGCCGCGGGAGGGCGTCGTCGGGGTCGTCGGTGACGTCGCGGTCCTGCACGGCGGAACGAGCGAGGGGGTGCTCGGCGTCGGCGTGCGCGGCGGCGAGACCCGCTGGGAGCAGCCTGCCGGCGGGTCGGGCTGGTGCTGGCTCGAGCGCGTCGGCCGGGACGAGCGAGGCACCGGCCGGTGGGGGGCGGCGCCCGCACGGATCGAGCCCGGCGAGGCCGTGCTCGCGTGCGCCGACTCCCGGTACTCCGGCTCGGGCGAGCAGGGCAGCGACGTCACCGTGGTCGACCCCGTGACGGGCAGCGTCCTGCGCGAGTTCGCGATGTCGGGACCGGGGACCGGCTCGACGTCCGAGGTCGACGACGGCGTCGCGTCGCTCGGCCTCGACGAGGAGGGCCGGGTGGTCGGGAGCAGGTGGGACCTGTTCACGGGGGAGCGGACCTGGGAGTACGTGGGCCCCCGCGTCGAGCAGGGCTCCCAGGGCGTCCGCACGTCGTCTGACGGCGACACGATGACGCTGGCGTCCGGGCAGGTGTCCGTGACGCTCGACGCGTGGACCGGGGAGGTCGTGGGCACCGAGGGGAGCACGCGCCCGGTGGTGCAGGAGCTCGACCGGCTGCAGCTGGCGGACGGCGGGGTCGCGGTCTCGTCGGTGATCGGCGAGGAGCGCCTCGAGCTCGTGGTGCAGGACGAGGACGGCCAGCAGCGCTTCCTCACCGGCGGCTACGCGCTCCGCCCGCTCGTCGACGACGGCAGCGCCCCGCAGACCCTGCTCCTGTCGTCGCCGAAGCGGCCCGGGATCATGGCGGTGGACGCCCGGACCGGCGACGAGCTGTGGCGCTCGCGCGTGTCCTCCTGGCAGGTCGCCGTGCTCGCCGGCCTCGTGGTGGCGCGCGACGAGCAGCGGATCACCGCGCTCGACGCGCGCACCGGCGTGACCGTCTGGACCCGCGAGGACCCGGCGCCCGCGACCGGCACGAGGGTCCTGACGGACGGCCGGGTGCTCCTCACCCTCGTCCGCGGCAGCGACGGCGGGACCGATCTCCTGGCGCGGGTGGCCGAGACCGGCAAGGAGCTCTGGCGTGCGCCGGCGCCGGTCGCCGAGGGCTACCTGGAGGTGCTGCCCGACGGTCGCGTGCTCGTCCTGGGCGCGGGCGAGACGGTCGCGCTGGCTCCGTAGCGGACGACTGCGCGGGGACGTCGTGCCTGCGTCGCCCCGTCAGACAGCCCGGCTCGCGAGGTGCGTGCCGAGGAACGCGACGACCCGCTCGAGCGCCTCGCGTCCCGCCGCGGTGTCGAGGCGGAACTGGTACTCGTGGCCGAGCGCGGGCTCGTGGTCGTCGGCGAAGAACAGCGCGTCGACCGGCACCCCGTGCTCCCGCAGCCGGTCCACGAGGTCGCGTGAGTGCGGCAGCAGCGGGTCGGCGTTGCCCGCCGAGACGAACGCCGGGGGGAAGCGCGCCGTGACGTGGTCCCGGACCGAGGCGAGCGCCACGACCGGGTCCGTCGCGAAGTCCCGGGTCCCGGAGTACGACCACAGGACGGTGCGCAGGAACCACCCGCGCAGGCCGGAGCCGCCGATCCGCGCCACGTCGTACGCGCCGCACAGCAGGACGGCGCCACGCAGGCCGTCGGGCGGCAGCGGCGGCTCGACGCCGACCCGGCGCGCGTACGAGGGGTCGGTCACGAGCGCCGCGACCTGCGCCGCGATCTGTGCGCCCGCCGAGTCGCCCGCGACCGCGAGCCGGGCCGGGTCCACGTGGTACCGCTCCGCGTGCGTCACGACGTGCCGCAGCGCCGCGCTCACCTGGTGCACCGGCACGGGGTACCGGTGCGCCGGTGCGACCGCGTACCCGACGGTCACGACCGTGAAGCCCCGCGCCGCGAGGATCCGGGCGTACTCGACGACGTCGCGCGTGCTGCCCGAGACCCAGGCGCCGCCGTGGACCCACACGACGGTCGGGAGCCGCTCCCCGTCGGCGAGAGCCGTGGGGTGGACCACGTCGACGTGCGCCGCGGGGATCCCGGGTGCGCCGTCGACCACCTCGCCGAGCCGCGCCGTCACCCCGTCCGGGACGAGCGGGGCGAGCACGGCGGACGTCCGGCGTGCCCCGCGCTCGAACACCCACCGGACGGCGAGCGCCGACGGCCACGCGCTCGCGCGCAGCAGGACGGTGACGGCCGCGAGCGCCGCCGCGGCCCCGACCAGCACCGGCACGACCGCGGTGCGCCACCCTGCTCCGTCCGCCATGGGCCCACGCTAGGGGCCGCGGGCGGGCCTCAGGGGCTCAGCTCGCCGACCACCCGCGCCGCCTCCGCGCGCAGCGTGACCCCGCGCGCGAGCGCGTCCCGCGGTCCGCCGCCCTCGTGCACCATGACGATGCCGACCGCCTGGTCGATCGTCGCGCGGGCGGCGATCGCCGCCCGCAGCTCGCGCGCGAGGCGTGGGGCGTCGCCGGACCCGAGGAACACGTCGAACGTGCGCGCGAGGACCTCGGTGTACACGTCGGCCCGGGCGAGGGCCTCGCGGTCCCACGCGTCCGGCCAGCTCGCGTAGAGGTTGAGGGCGACGTCGAAGCCGTGCCCGACGCGTCGCGGGACGGCGGCGGACGACGCGAACCCGGCGAGGGTCGCCGCCTCGCGCCACGCGGGCCACCGGGTCTCCACCTCGATCCGGGGGACGACCAGCACGGCACCCGCGTCCATCGAGGCGAGGCAGGGGCCCTCACCGGCCAGGTACTCGACCTCGTCGCACAGCTCGGCGGCGACGTCGCTGCTCGCGACCGACGTCGCCTCGCCGGCGCGGCGCACGGTGATCGACGCCGAGGTCCCCGGGGCGATGTGCGTGGCGGCCACCGGGGCGACGGCGCGCACGTACTCGTCGAGCCCCGGCGCCGCTCCCGCGAGGGACTCCAGCGCGCTGCGGGCGAGCGCGCGCTCGTGCTCCAGGTCCACGACCGGCTCCTTCCTCCGTGCTGCTCCTAGGTTGCGGCGCGCGGCGGCGGAGCGCCATCGCGCGGCGGCGACGGCGTGCGTCCGCGCCGGACTCCGCGCCGTCCGCGCGGACGGTGACCGGGCCGCGGCGATGACTTCCGTCGCGAGCGGGAGTCGTCCCCCGGGACGAGGTGCGGGTGAGGACGAGGAGCGGGACGTGGACGGTCTGGACCCGGACGGGGTCGAGCGGCTCCGGGAGGCGATGGAGTCCCACGTGGCGTCGGGAGCGGTGCCGGGGCTGGTGTGGCTCGTGCGGCACGGCGACGACGTCGCGGTCGGCAGCGCCGGCGTCCTCGACACCGCGACCGGGACGCCGGTGACCCGGGACTCGCTGTTCCGGATCTCCTCGATGACGAAGCCGGTCACCGCCGTGGCGGCGCTCCGCCTCGTCGACGAGGGCGTGCTCGGCCTCGACGAGCCCGTCGACCGGCTGCTCCCCGAGCTGGCCGACCGCCAGGTCCTCGCCGAGCCGGGCGGCCCGCTCGACCGGTGCGTCCCCGCGCGGCGCCCGGTGACGACGCGTGACCTGCTGACGTCCCGCCTGGGTCTCGGCACGGACTTCACCGGTGCCCACGACCAGCCCGCGATGCGGCGGCTCGCCGAGCTCGGGCTGCCCGTCGGGCCCCCTGCGCCGGCCCGGATGCCGACGCCCGACGAGTACCTCCGGCTGCTCGGGAGCGTCCCGCTCGAGCACCAGCCCGGCACGCGGTGGCTGTACCACGTGAGCCTCGACGTGCTCGGGGTGCTCGTCGCGCGCGCCGCCGGTGCCCCGCTCGCGGACGTGCTCGCCGACCGCGTGCTCGCGCCGCTCGGCATGCGCGGCACGGGCTTCTGGGTGGCCCCGGCCGACCTCGCCCGGTTCGGCCCCTGCTACACGGCCGACCCGGCGACGGGGAAGCCGGTGGTCCACGACCCCGCGGACGGGCAGTGGAGCGCGCCGCCGCCGTTCGCGAGCGGCGCCGACGGGCTCGTCTCGACGGTCGACGACCTGCACGCGTTCACGGCGGTGCTCCGCGCCGGCGGCTCCGTCGAGGGACGTCCGTTCCTGAGGCCCGGGACCGTCGCCGCGATGCTGACGAACCACCTGACGCCCGAGCAGCGCGCGACCTCCTCGCCGGAGCCCGGCGGGGCGCTCGGCTGGGGGTTCGGCCTCGGCGTGCAGGTCGCCCGCGACCCGGCGTCCGGCACGGCCGCCGGCGGCTACGGCTGGGCCGGGGGACTGGGCTCCACGTGGACCACGGACCCCGAGCTCGACCTGGTCGCGGTCCTCCTCACGAACCAGATGTGGACGTCGCCCGAGCCGCCCCCGGTGGCGCGCGACCTCCTGACGCTCGGACGCGCGGCCGTCCGGCCGGACTGAGGACGGGCGGCGGCACGAACCCGTCGCCCTGCCCCGCGGCGCGTGCGGCAGGATGTGCGCGTGAGCGCGACGACCGCACCGGCCGGCTGGACCCACACCTACTCGGGGAAGGTCCGCGACCTCTACGTCCCCGACGCCGCGAGCGAGGCGGGACGCGCGGTGCAGGCGCGGCACGGCGACGTCGTGCTCGTCGTGGCGAGCGACCGGATCAGCGCGTACGACCACGTGCTCGCCTCCGAGATCCCCGACAAGGGCATCGTGCTCACGCAGCTGAGCCTGTGGTGGTTCGCGCAGCTCGAGGACCTCGTGCCGAACCACGTCGTGACGGCCGAGCCCGGCGACGTGCCCGGTGACGTCCCGCCCCTGTTCGCGGGGCGCGCGATGGTGTGCCGCCGGCTCGAGATGTTCCCGGTCGAGTGCGTCGCGCGCGGCTACCTCACCGGCTCGGGCCTCGCCGAGTACCGGGCGGGCGGCGAGGTCACCGGGATCCCGCTGCCGGCCGGGCTCGTGGACGGCTCGCGCCTCCCGGAGCCGATCTTCACGCCCGCGACCAAGGCCGAGCTCGGCGACCACGACGAGAACGTGAGCTTCGACGTCGTCGCGGGGACCGTCGGCGTGGAGGCGGCCGAGCGGCTCCGGGAGCTCACGCTCGCGGTCTACGCCCGCGCCGAGGGGATCGCGCGCGAGCGCGGCGTGATCCTCGCGGACACCAAGCTCGAGTTCGGCACCGACCCCGTCACCGGTGCCGTCACGCTCGGCGACGAGGTGCTCACGCCGGACTCGTCGCGGTTCTGGCCCGCGGACGCGTGGGAGCCGGGCCGCGCGCAGCCGAGCTTCGACAAGCAGTTCGTGCGCGACTGGCTCACGTCCCCCGCGTCCGGCTGGGACCGCGCCGGGGACGCCGCGCCGCCCGCACTGCCGGCCGAGGTCGTCGAGCGCACGCGGGCCCGGTACGTCGAGGCGTTCGAGCGGCTCACGGGGCACGGTCTCGGCTGAGCCGGGGCTCGCACGCGGCGCCTCCGTGGGACCGGCAGAACCGGAGCCACCCGGGTGGGTCCACGGCCCCCGCGGTGTGCCAAGGTGGAGGGGTCGATGGCATGTCGCCCGCCCGGACGGGGCCGGCGTCACCGGTGCACGGGCGGGACCCCCGCCGGACGGGCCGGCAGATCGTGGCCGAGATCACCTACCTCGACGAGCTCGCCGTCGAGGTCGCGACGTCGTTCGGGGATGCGGCCGGCTCGAGCATCACGTTCCGGCACCACGGCGCGATGCTGCGCGTCGCGAGCAGCGACGACGCGTCCGCGCGCTGCGACCAGGTCGAGTCGCGCCTGCACCACGGGCCGTGCCTCGAGGCGATGGAGACCCAGGAGGCGGTCCTCCTGCCGCGCATCGCCGACGTCACCCAGTGGCCGCAGTGGCGCGAGCAGGCGCTGCACGAGGGGTACGTGTCGGCGGTCGCCGTGCCCGCGCCGGTCGCGCCGGAGGTCGCCGTCGCGCTGAATGTCTACTTCCGCAGCCCCGAGCCGTGGGACGACGAGCTGCTCGCCGTCGCGCAGGGGCACGCGCGCACGATCGCCCGCGCCGTGCAGAGCCGGCTCGCGGTCCTGACGGCCGCCCACGCGGCGACCGAGGTGCGCACCGCGATGGAGGCCCGGGTCACGGTCGAGCACGCGGTCGGCGCGATCATGCACTGCAACGCGTGCTCGCCCGACGAGGCGCTCGGCGTGCTGAGGCGGACGTCCGCGGACGTCGACGTGAGCCTCGAGGTCGCCGCACGCATCGTCGTCGGCGTCCTCTCGGGCGCGCCGGCCGGGTCGCGCGCCCGGCTCGACGAGCGCTGAGCCCGGCGCGGGGCCACGATCGAGGGACCGACGGAAGGGGCGCCGTGGAACCGGTTCCTGGGACGACCGAGCTCCTGCGCTCGCTGCGCGAGTCGGGCGCGGGGGACGTCGAGGGCGCGCTGCGCGAGCTGGCCGGGCGCGTCGCGGACGTCGTCCCGTCCTGCGTCGGCGTGAGCCTGAGCGTCGCGCACGGCGGCCTGACGTTCACCCTCGCGTCGACGAGCGACGACACCGCGGGGCTCGACGCCGTGCAGTACCTGGCGGGCGGCCCCTGCGTCGAGACCGCGCTCGAGGACGTCGAGATCGAGCTCGGGGACCTCCTGGACGAGGAGCGGTGGCAGCGCTTCGCGGTCGCCGCTGCCGCGTCGGGCGTGCGCAGCACCCTGTCGCTGCCGCTCTCGGTCCCCGGGATGGGGCCCGGGTCGGTCAACGTCTACGCCGCGGACGAGCACGCGTTCGTGGGGACCCGGGACGCGCTGCGCGAGATCGTCGGCGAGGGGGTCGACGTGGCGGTGACCAACGCCGACCTGCCGTTCCGCACGCGGACCGCCGCCGCGGCCGGCCCGCAGAACCTGCGCGCTCTCGACGTGGTCGAGCAGGCCGTCGGCTACCTCATGGCGAGCGAGCAGCTGGACGCGGACCGGGCGCGCGCGCGGCTGACCGAGGCGGCCGAGCGCGCCGGGACCGACCTGGTCACCGTCGCGCGCACGTTGGTCGGAGGCGGCTGATCGCCCGGGCGCGCGACGCCACGGTGGCGCTCGCCGCGGTGACGCGCGATGCTGGCGGGGAAGTGGATGCCGGTGGGGGAGTGGTCACGATGCAGCTGTCGCTCGAGCAGGCGGAGGCGGTCGGGGCGCTGCAGGACGCGCTCGCGGAGTCGAGCGAGGTGCGCGACCTCCTCGACGCGGTGGTCCACCACGCGGACGCCTACGTGCCGGCCGGCGTGGACGTCGCGGTCACCGTGCACCGCAGCGGGCGCGACCCGCAGAGCGCGAGCAGCGGCCCCGCGGCGGCGGCGTGCGTCGCGACGGAGCTCGCGTCGTACGCCGGCCCGTCGGTGGCCTCGGTCGAGGCGGGTCACCGCGTCGTGGTCGTCGACGTCGCCGCGGAGCGCCGGTGGCCGGACTGGCGTGCGGCCGCCGCCGCCGCGGGCTACCGGACGGCGGCGGTCGTGACGCGCACCGTGCGGGATGGCTGCGCCGTCACGTTCACGGTGCTCAGCACGCTGCACGAGTCCTGGGACGCGGACGCGCTCGTGCGCACCGAGCTCTACGTGCAGGAGGTCGCCCGCACGGTCGGCATCTGCCTGCTCTGGGCCGACCGGGCGGAGCTCGCGGCGGACCTGCGCTCGGCGCTCGCGGGGCGGGCCGTGATCGACCAGGCGGTGGGGGTCATCATGGCCGAGAACCGGTGCTCGGCCGAGGACGCGCTCGCGGTGCTGGAGAGCGCCTCGCACCACCGGAACGTCGACGCGCGGGAGGTCGCCGCGGCGCTCATCGAGAACGTGACCGGCGTGGCTCCGGCAGCCCCCGCGGGGTTCGTCGCGCGCGCGGCCGCGCCCCCGCCCGGACGTCGCCGCCCGCGCGGATGACGAGCCGGCGTCGACCTGCCGACGGGTGACTTTCGGCGGTCGCGTCGCAGGTGAGGGCTCCCGGGGGGGCTTCGAGCGTCCCACGCCGCGCGCGCTCCGCCCGATCCGGGCGGATGATGGTGACAGGTGCGCCGATCCGCGACTCGCCTTCTGGCGTCTGGAGCGCACGGTGGACCCGATCCCCGAGACCGCACGGCTGCTCGCGTCCCTGGACGCCGGCAGGCAGGACCACCTCGCCGCGACGCTGCGGCGCATGGCGCAGGACGCGGCGCGGGTCGTGCCCTCGCTCGTCGGGCTGAGCCTGACCCTCGGGGAGCACGGCCTGACCCTGACGCTCGTCGCCTCCGAGGACGTCGCGCACGCGCTCGACGGGGTGCGGGACCTGTTCGGGGGGCCGTACGGCGCGTCGGTGCTCGACGGCCGGGAGGACGCCGTGCCGGACCCTCTGAGCGAGGAGCGCTGGGCGGAGCACGCGCAGGCCGCGTCCAGCAACGGCGTGCGGAGCACCCTGTCGTTCGCGCTGGACGGGGAGCTCGGGCTCACCGGCGCGCTCACGCTGTACGCCGCAGACCCTGGCGCGTTCGCCGAGCGGCAGGACGCGGTGCGCCGCGTGCTCGGCCTGCCGGGCGGGCCCGGCGTGACGAACGGCGACGTGCCGTTCCGGAGCCTCGCCGACGCGCGCGACGCCGTCGAACGGCTCGCCGACCACGACCTCGTGGAGCGTGCCGTCGGCTTCGTCGCCGCCTCGCGGCGGGTCGGCATCGACGAGGCGCGCATGCTGCTGCGGGCCGCCGCGCTCCGGGCGGGCGTCGAGGTCGTGCTGCTCGCCCGCACGATCCTGCACGGCCCCGAGGGCTGGCCGACCGACCTCGACCCCGGGGTCGCCCGCCGCGGGGGCGCCGCGCACGACGGCGGCGACGACGGCGAGCGCGATCGCGACACGGGCCCGTACGGCACCTCCTGACCGGGGCCGGCGTCGGTGCTGCGGTGTGACGTGATCGCGGTCCTCGGGCCGCCCGGCGAAGGTTAGGCTTACCTTCACGCGGCGGGCCTGGGGGGCAGGCCGAGCGCGCGCCTCCTCGTCGAACCTGAACGGAGCCACCCGTGCCTGCACGCACGTCCCGCCGTCGGCCGCTCGCCGTCGTCGCCGCGACCGCCGCGGCCCTCGCCCTGACCCTCACCGCCTGCGCGTCCGACGACACCGCGGCCGAGCCCGAGGAGACCGCCGGCGGCGCCTTCCCGGTGACGATCGAGTCCGCGCTCGGCGAGGCCGTGATCGAGGAGGCCCCCGAGCGGGTCGTCACGCTCGGCTGGGGCTCGGGCGACATCGCGTACTCGCTCGGCGTCACGCCCGTGGGCGTCGAGGAGGACGCGTGGGGCGGCGACGAGGACGGCTACCAGCCGTGGCTGCGCGCCGCGATCGAGGAGGACGGCGGCGAGCTGCCGACGACCGTCCAGATGTACCCCGAGCTCGACGTCGAGGCGATCATCGGCCTCGAGCCCGACCTGATCCTCGCCCCGCAGTCCGGCCTGGAGCAGGACGTGTTCGACCAGCTCTCCGAGTTCGCGCCCGTCGTCGCCTACCCGGGCGAGCCGTGGCAGACGACGATCGAGGACCAGGTGCGGATCTCCGCGGAGGCGCTCGGCGTCCCCGAGAAGGCCGACGCCGTGCTCGAGGCCCGCGAGGCCGCGCTCACCGACGCGGCCGAGGCGCACCCCGAGTTCGAGGGGACGACGTTCGCGTACGTGTACGGCGGGACGCCCGGCACGCTCAGCGTCTACCTGCCGGGCGACACGCGCGTCTCGCTGCTCACGGGCCTCGGGCTCGAGCTCGCGCCGTCCGTCGCGGGCCTGACGGCGAGCGAGGGCACGTTCGCCGCGACGCTCGGGCTGGAGAACGCCGACCAGCTCGCCGACGCCGACGTGCTGTTCACCTGGTTCAACGACGAGACCGAGCAGCAGGCCACCGAGGCGCAGCCGCTGTGGCAGCAGATCCCCGCGTTCCAGCGCGGCTCGTACCTGCCGATGGTCGACACGACGCTCGGCATGGCCGTGTCCGTCGCGTCGCCGCTGAGCATCCCGTGGGCGCTCGACGCGTACGTCCCGCAGATCGCCGAGGCCGTCGCGGCCGTCCCCGCGTCCTGACGGCAGCCGCTGCCGTGCCGGCCCCGGAGCGCCCTGGCGTCCGGCGGACCGGCGCGGCCGCGGGACGCCCGGACACGCACCCCCAGGTGACCCACCGATGAGCACCCTCGACGCACCGCCGTCGGCCCGAGCCCCGCACGTCACCGGCGTGCGGGGCTCGCGCGCGCGCTCGTGGTGGCTCGCGGCGGGGCTGATCGGCGCCGCCGCGCTCGTCGTGGTCGCGTGCGCCCTCAGCGTCACGGTCGGCTCGAAGGCCGTGCCGCTCGGCGACGTGTGGGGTGCGCTCGTCGCGCCCGACGACTCGTACGCGTCCGTCGTCGTGGACTCGCGGCTCCCGCGGACGGTGCTCGGGATCCTCGTCGGTGCCGCGCTCGCCGTCGCCGGGGCCGTGATCCAGGGCATCACGCGCAACCCGCTAGGCGACCCCGGGCTGCTCGGCGTCAACGCCGGGGCGGCCGCGTCGGTCGTGATCGTGACCGCCGTCGCGGGGGCCGGCGCCGGGCGGTCGGTGTGGGCGGCGGTGCCCGGCGCGCTGCTCGCCGCGGGCGCCGTGTACGCGATCGGGGCGGGCGGGCGCGGGCCGACGCCCGTGCGGCTCGTGCTTGCCGGCGCCGCGGTCACCGCCGCGCTCGTCGCGCTCGTCGAGGCGATCTCGCTCGCCAACCCCACCGTCTTCGACAGCTACCGGGCGTGGGCCGTCGGGTCGCTCGCCGGACGGGACGCCGGGGCGACCGCGCGCATCCTGCCGTTCGTCGTCGCGGGACTCCTCGTCGCGCTCACGCTCTCCCGCGCGCTCAACGCCCTTGCGCTCGGCGACGAGGCCGCGACGTCGCTCGGGCTGCGGGCGGGCCGCACGCGGCTCGTCGGCGGGTTCGCCGCGGCGCTGCTCACCGCGGCCTCGGTCGCCGCGGTCGGGCCGGTCGCGTTCGTCGGGCTCGCGGTGCCGCACGTCGTGCGGTCGTTCACCGGATCGGACCACCGCTGGCTCCTGCCGTACTGCGCGCTGCTCGGCCCGGTGCTCGTGCTCGGGTCGGACGTCGTCGGGCGCGTGGTCGCCCGGCCCGGCGAGCTCATGGTCGGCGCGGTGACGGCGTTCGTCGGGGCGCCGTTCCTGATCGCGGCCGTGCGCCGGGGGAGGGCCGGCCTGTGAGCACCGCGCCGGACCGCGCGGACGAGGTCGCACCGACGCTGCTCCGCCTCGGCGACCGCGTCGCGCTCCTGACGAACCGGCGCGCGATCACGGTCTGCCTCGTGCTCGTCGTCGTCGCGCTCGTGGCGGTGCTCGTGACGCTCACGATCGGCGACCTCGGCGTCCCGCTCACCGAGCTGCCGACCGTGCTCGCGGGCGGGGGGAGCCGCGCGCAGGAGTGGGTCGTGTTCACCAACCGGCTCCCTCGGCTCGCGGTCGGGCTCGGCGCCGGGGCGGCGTTCGGCGTCGCGGGTGCCATCTTCCAGAGCGTCACGCGGAACCCGCTCGGCAGCCCGGACGTCATCGGGCTCGGTGCCGGTGCGGCGGCGGGTGCGGCGGCGGCCGGGCTCGTGTGGCCCGGCGTCGTGCCGGTGCCCGTCGGTGCGCTCGTGGGCGCGTTCGTCGCGATCCTCGCGGTGTGGCTCGGCTCGGGGCGGGGGTTCGCGGCGCCGTACCGGATGGTCGTCACCGGGATCGCCGTCGGCGCGATGGCGCTCGCGTTCGTGCAGCTCGCGATCCTGCGGGCGACGCGGGAGGACGCGCAGGTCGTCGCCGCGTGGCTCAACGGGAGCCTCGGGTCGCGCGGCTGGTCGGACGCCGCGACCGTCGCCGTCGCGCTCGTCGCGCTCCTCCCGCCCGCGCTCGCGCTGAGCCGCCGCCTCCAGCTCGTCGAGATGGGGGACGACGCCGCGACCGGCCTCGGCGTCGACGCCGGGCGCACGCGCACGCTCGCGGTCGTCGTGGCGGTGCTGCTCACCGGCGCGGCCGTCGCGGTCAGCGGGCCGGTGGCGTTCGTCGCGCTGACCGCCCCGCAGATCGCCCGGCGGCTCACGCGCTCGTCGGGCCCCGGCATGGTCGCCGCCGCGGTCACGGGGGCGACGCTGCTCGTGCTCGCCGACCTGCTCGCGCAGCGGCTGCCGTTCGGCGTGCAGTACCCGGTCGGGATCGTGACCGCCGGCCTCGGCGGGGTGTACCTGGCGTTCCTGCTGGTCCGTGAGTGGAGAAGGGGTGCGGTGTGACGCCGACGACGACAGCGACCACGGCCGGGTCCGGGGCGGCGGGCTCCGCGGCGGCGCCGCTGCGCGCCGAGCGTGTGACGCTCGCCTACGACCGGACCGACGTGGTGCACGACCTGTCCGTGACGATCCCGCGCGCGTCGTTCACCGTGATCATCGGGCCGAACGGCTGCGGCAAGTCGACGCTCCTGCGGGCCCTCGCCCGCACGCTCCGGCCGCGCACCGGGGAGGTCCTGCTCGACGGCGAGCCGCTCGCCCGGCTCCGCTCGCGCGACGTCGCCCGCCGGCTCGCGCTCCTGCCGCAGAGCCCGCTGGCCCCCGAGGCCATCACGGTCGGCGACCTCGTCGCGCGCGGCCGCTACCCGCACCAGGGGCTGCTGCGGCAGTGGTCGACGGCCGACGCCGTGGCCGTCGCCGACGCGATGCACGCGACGGAGGTGACCGAGCTGCGCGACCGGCTGGTCAGCACGCTCTCGGGCGGCCAGCGCCAGCGCGTCTGGCTCGCGATGGCCCTCGCGCAGCAGACCGACCTGCTGCTGCTCGACGAGCCGACGACGTTCCTCGACATCGCCCACCAGTTCGAGGTCATGGACCTGTGCGCGCGCCTGCACGAGGACGGGCGCACGCTCGTCGCGGTGCTGCACGACCTGAACCAGGCCGCCCGGTACGCCACCCACCTCGTCGCGATGAAGGACGGGCGGGTCGTCGCCGAGGGCACCCCTGCCGAGGTCGTCACGCCCGAGCGGATCGCCGAGATCTTCGACCTCGCGTGCCGCGTCGTCGAGGACCCCGAGACGGGGACGCCGATGGTCATCCCCGCGCGGCGACCCGTGCGGGGATGACCCGCCGGGTCAGCCCAGGTGCACGACGCCCTCGCCCGAGGGCATGAGCTCCTCCTTGGTCCCGCGGATGCACACGGCGGCGATGACCGCGGCGACGACGAGGGCGACGGCGGTCGCGACGAAGGCCGCGGAGTACCCGTCGACGAGGTCGTCCGGGCTCGTGCCGCCGGCGCTGGCCGACGCGTAGACCGCCGTGAAGACCGCGAGGCCGATGGACCCGCCGATCTGCATCGCGGCGTTCGTCGCGGCGCTCGCGACGCCGGCGTCGTGCGGCTCGACGCCGACGAGCGCGAGGTTCTGCATCGGGACGAACATCATCGCCATGCCGGCGCCGAGGACGACCAGCGCGGGCAGCACCTGGACGGCGTAGGACCCGTCGGCCGAGAGGCGGCTGAGGTAGACCATCGCGGCCGCCCCCACGAGCGGCCCGGTGATCATGAGGACGCGCGGACCCGTCACCGGGAGGATCCGTGCGAGCAGCGGGGCGACGACGCCGATGGCCACGGTCAGCGGGAGCGAGGCGAGCCCGGCCTGCAGCGGGCTGAGGGCCAGGACGATCTGCAGGTGCAGCGTCACGTACAGCATCGCGCCGATCATCACGGTCCCGGCGACGGCCTGGAGGAGCAGGGCGCCGGCCCGGACGCGGTGCCGGACGACACGCAGTGGGAGCAGCGGGTGCGCGACCTTCGTCTGGCTGAGCACGAACAGCGCGAGCAGGACGACCCCGGCGCCGATGAAGCCGGCGACGTCCGCGTGCCCCCAGCCGTGCTCGGCGCGGGTGAAGCCGTAGACGAGCGACCCGAGCCCGAGGACGACGAGCGCGGCCCCGACCCAGTCGTACGTCTTGTCCCCGTCGGCGCGGGACTCCGTGAGCAGCAGGACGCCGGCGACGACGGCCACGGCGACGACCGGGACGTTCACCAGCAGGCACCAGCGCCAGCTCGCGAACTCGGTGAGCACCCCGCCGAGCACGAGGCCGATGCCGGCACCCGCGCCGGCGATGCTGCCGAACACCGCGAACGCGGTGATGCGGTCCTTCCCGCCGGGGAACGTCGTGGTGAGGATGGCGAGCGCGGCGGGGGCCATGAGCGCGGCGAAGACGCCCTGGAGGCCGCGGGCGACGATCAGCTCGGTGCCGCTGTCGATCAGCCCGCCGTAGCCCGACGCGAGGCCGAAGCCGACCATCCCGACCAGGAAGGTGCGCTTGCGCCCCCAGTAGTCGGCGATGCGCCCGCCGAGCAGCAGGAGCGCCCCGAAGCAGAGCGCGTAGGCCGTGACGACCCACTGGCGCTCGACGTCGGAGAGGCCGATCGCCTGCTGCGCCTGCGGCAGGGCGATGTTCACGATGGTGCCGTCGAGGACGACGACGAGCTGGGTGAGCGAGACGACGACGAGGATCCACCAGCGGGTCCTGGTGCTCGTCGTCTCCGGGGCGTGCGGGGACAGCGTGGCGGTCACGAAGGTTCCTTCTCAAAGACAAGTAGATGCTTGGCTTATGACGGTAACCTACGGGCATGCGTGAGGACGGGGTCCAGACCCGAGCGAAGATCCGTGACGCTGCCCACACCGAGTTCGCCGCACACGGGCTCGCCGGTGCTCGCGTGGACCGCATCGCGAAGGCTGCGGGCGCGAACGTGCAGCGGATCTACGCCTACCACTCCGACAAGGCCGGCCTCTTCCGGGCCTGCGTGCTCGACGCGGTCGCCGACCTCGACCGGGCCGTCGGCGACCCCACGGACGTCGTGACGCTCGCGGGACGGCTGTTCGACCACGTCGGGCGCGACGGGCACACCCTGCGCATCCTCACCTGGGCCCGCCTCGAGATGGCGGAGGACCTGCGCGAGATCATCGCGGCCTCGGGGGCCGACCCGCTGCGGCACGTCCGCGCGCTCGCCGACGCGGGCCGCCTCCACCCGCGCTGGGCGCCCGAGGACGTGCTCGCGGTCCTCATCGGGTTCTGCGAGGCGTGGAACACGATCTCCGCACGACCCCCGACGACCGAGGCTGCCGCCGCACGCCGCCGCGAGCTGGTGCTCCACCTCGCGACCCAGCTCATGCCCGACGCCGCGCCCGCCGGCCGGGCGTGACGCCGCCCGCCGTCAGTCCTCCGCGGGGTGGTGGCACACGGCCTCGAGGTTGATCCCGTACGGGTCGCGCACGAAGCCGCCGTAGTAGTCGTCGTGGTACTCCGGGTGCACCGCGGGCGGGATCAGCGGCTCGGCGCCCGCAGCGAGCGCCGCGGCGTAGAACGTCCTGACGTCCTCGCGGGTGTCGACCGTGAAGGCGAGGTGCATGTTCGAGCCGACCGTGCCCTCGTCGACGAGCCAGAAGTACGGCTTGACGTCGGCGAGGCCGAACCCGGTCATGGCCGGGAAGGCGGTCGCAGGGTCGCCGGGGATCACGAGCATCTTCGCGATGCCGATCGAGGCCAGCGTCGGTTCGTAGAAGGCGACGGCGGCGGCCAGGTCGGGGACGGCGACGTTGAGGTGGTCGATGCGGGAGCCGGAACGGTCGGGTCGGGTCGTCATGCGCCGACCGTCGCAGGGGAAGCGGACACCGGGTGTCCGCTACGTCGCCGGGCGGGCTCGGGCGGGTCGCCCCCGGTCCTGGACCCGGCCGTCCGTGCCGCCCGGGCGCCCGGGTGGGCGGCGGTCAGCCGAGCCCGGCGGCGCGGGCCTTGATCGCCGCCTGCATGCGCGACGAGCAGCCGAGCTTCGCGAGGACGCGCGACACGTGCGTCTTCGCGGTCGCCTCGGTGATGACCAGCTCGGCCGCGAGGTCGGCGTTCGACAGGCCGCGCGCGAGGCAGCCGAGCACGTCGCGCTCGCGCGCGGTCAGGTCCGCGTAGCCGTCGATCTGCTCGGGCGTCGCAGCGGCGACCGGCGGGGGTGCGACGAACGCCGCGAGCAGCCGGCGGGTCACCTCGGGCGCGACGACGCCCTCCCCGGCGGCGACCCGGCGCACCGCGTCGAGCAGCGCCGTGGCCTCGGTGGACTTGAGCAGGAACCCTGCGGCCCCGGCGCGCAGCGCGCCGAACACGTACTCGTCGAGGTCGAACGTCGTGAGCACCAGCACGTCCGCGAGGCCCTCGCCGGTGATCGTCCGGGTCGCCTCGATGCCGTCGGTCCCGGGCATGCGGATGTCCATGAGGACGACGTCGGGGCGCAGCGCGCGGGCGTTCGTCACCGCGGCGGCGCCGTCGCCGGCCTCGCCGACGACCGTGATCGCCGGGTCCGTCTCGAGCATGAGCCGCAGCCCGGCACGGATCGCGGCGTGGTCGTCGGCGACGAGGACCCGCACCGGCGGCGCACCCGTCACGAGCCCGCCCCCAGCGGCAGCGTCGCCACCACGGACCAGCGCGCGTCGCCGGCCCAGCCCGCGGCGAACCGCCCCCCGAGCGCCTCGGCGCGCTCGCGCATCGTGAGCAGCCCGAGGCCGGAGCCGTCGGCTCCCGGTCCGGGAGCGGCGGGACGACCGTCGACGGGCAGGGGGACGCCGAGGGCCGGGACGCCGTCGACCGGTGCGCCGGCAGCCCGTGCGCCCGCGACCGGAGCGCCGAGGGCCGCGGGCACCGGGACCGGCGCCCCGACAGCGGCGGCGGAGGGCGGCGCGCTGGACTCGACGGTGAGCTCGAGCGCCCCGTCGTGCACCCCGACGTCGACGCGCACGTGCGCGCCGGGTGCGTGCTTCGCGGCGTTGGTGAGCGACTCCTGCAGGATCCGGTACGCGGCCTGGTCCACGGCCGAGGGCAGCGCCGGGAGGTCGGCGAGCGTCGTGCCGTCCCACGTCAGCCGCAGGCCCGCCGCCTCGGTCGCGGCGACGAGGTCCGCCGCCTCGCGCAGCCGGGGGGCCGCCGACGTCGGGTCGTCCGACGCCGCGCCGTCGGCCCGCAGCAGCAGGATCATCGAGCGCATCTCCTGCAGCGACGTGACGCTCGCGGCGCGGACCGCCTCGAGCGCCGCGCGGTCGCGTGCGGCGGAGCGCGGGTCGGCCGGCGGCACCGCGAGCGCTGCCTCCGCGTGGATCGCGATCGCGGAGAGGTTCCCCGCGATGGCGTCGTGCAGGTCGCGGGCCATCCGCGCCCGCTCCTCCGTGACGAGCTCGGCTGCCCGCAGCGACGCGAGCCGGCGCTGGTCCTCGGCGCGTGCGGTCGCGAGCGCGGTGAGCTCCGACTGCCGCCGGACCGCGGTGCCCCACCACAGCGGCGTGCCGATGAGCGCGAAGTACTGCAGGGCGAGGAAGACCGTGAGCTGCGCGTCGTGCGTGACGCCCCACACCAGCGCGGTCGCGACGGCCCCGAGCGCGACGACCGTCGAGCGGAGCACCGCGGCAGCCCGCGGGCGGGCGTGGATCGCCGCCGAGTAGATGAGGTCGACGAGCGCGACGATGACGCCGATGCTGCCGCCGAGGTACGCGTCGAGGAGGAACAGCGCGACGCCCGCGAGCAGGGCCCCGACGGGCCACCGCCGCTTGACCGCCATGAGGGCGCAGCCCGCCGCGAGGAGGGCGAGCGGCACCGCGGGTCCGGGCGGCCGGTGCTCGGCCAGGTCGGTCCAGACGCCGTCGATGCCGACCGCGATGGTCAGGAGGCCGACGAGGGCCACCGCCCCGGCGTCGAGGAGGTCGCTGGTCTGCTCCGACGCGCGCACGCGCCGGTACCAGCGGGCGCCCGGGATCCTCACCCCGCCATCCCAGCACAGCACGCCGCCCGCGGGATCCGACGAACGATGTACTACCCGGCCGTTCGTGCCACCCTTCGCCCGACGACCGGAGCCCCGGGGACGAGCGAGGCTCGCCGCATGGCTCCTGACCTGCTCGGACAGCTCGTCGTCCTCGCCCTGATCGACAGCACGAGCTTCGGCACGCTGCTCATCCCGGTGTGGTTCCTGCTCCTGCCGGGGCGGGTGCGTGCCCGGCGGGTGCTCGTCTTCCTCGGCACGGTCGCGACGTTCTACCTCGTCGTCGGCCTCGTCCTCATGTCGGGGGCGCACGCGGCGCTCGGCAGCGGCTCGGGGCTGCGCGAGGGGACGGCCGGGTCCGTGGTGCAGCTCGTGCTCGGCGGCGCCCTGCTCCTGTGGGCGCTCGCGTACAGGGCGCCGAAGACCGACGCCGACGCGACGGGCGCGCCGCACGGGGCAGCGGCTGCGGGTGCTGTGGTCGACGCCGGCACGGTGCTCGACGCCCGCCGGACCGGGAGCCCGGACGGCGGTGCCCCGGGCGGCGCGAGCGGCCCGCGCGGACCTGCCACCGCGACCCGGCGGCAGGGACGCGTCACGCGCTGGCGCGACCGGGCGATGAGCGGCGAGGCGGGCGGCGTCGGTGCGCTCGTGGGGCTGGCGGTCGCGGCGGCCGCCGTCGAGCTCGGGTCGATGCTGCCGTACCTCGGGGCGATCGGGCTGCTCACCGGCTCGGGGCTCACGTGGCCCGAGCGGGCGACGGTGCTCGTCGGCTACTGCCTCGTCATGATCCTGCCCGCGCTCGTGCTGCTCGGGGGTCGCCTCGTCGCCGCGCGGGCCGTCGAGCCGCTCCTCGCGCGGGTCGCGCGCTGGATGGAGCGCTCGGCGGGCGAGACGACGGCGTGGATCCTCGGGATCGTCGGCTTCCTGCTCGCGCGCGACGCGCTCACGCGCCTGCCGTGGGTGCTCGACGCGCTCCGCACGGCCGGCTCGGTCGCGGGGATCGGCGACTGACCCGCCCGGCGGCGCGCGCGCGGCGCCCGGCTCACCGGGAGCGGGTCCCGGAGGTCGAGCCGGTGATCGCGACGCGGTCCCGGCCCTCGGCCTTGGCCTCGTACAGCGCGGCGTCCGCGGCGGCGTAGAGCTCGCGCAGCGTCGTCTCGCCCGAGGCGTGCGCCACGCCGATGCTCACGGTCAGCGGCACCGGGCCGTCCGCGGTGCGCAGCGGGCTGTCCCGCACGAGCCGCACGAGCTCCTCGGCGACCGCGATCGTCCCCGCGCGGTCCCACCCCGGCAGGAGCAGGGCCATCTCGTCGCCCCCGAGGCGGGAGGCGATCGAGTCGCGCTCGGCGCGGCGGCGCAGCAGGTCACCGACGTGCGCCAGGGCGTCGTCACCGACGGGGTGCCCGCGCTCGTCGTTGATGACCTTGAACCGGTCGAGGTCGAGGACCAGCAGGCCCGTGCCGTCGCCCGTGCTCGCCAGGGCGCACGCGGCCGCGTCGTCGAGCACCCGCCGGGTCGCGAGCCCCGTGAGCGCGTCGACGGCAGCCTGCTCGGTCAGCAGGGTCACGAGCCGGTCCTGGCGTTCGCCCGCCTGGACCAGCACCGCGGCCACGACCGTGAGCATCGCCCCGATGTACGCGAGGTCGGTCGCCGCGCGCCCGGACGGCAGCAGCGAGAACACGACCCAGGCGTTGCCGAGCACGGCCAGCAGGGTCACGAGCGCGACCGGCCGGCGGCCGAGCTGCGAGGCGGCGAAGACGACGGGGAACGCGAAGAACGCCTGGGCCGCCGCGCTCGCGTCGTGGGTCACGACGTCGAGGCCGGCGATGATGGCGACCCCCACGATCGGCGTGAGCAGCCAGGTGACGGGCGGCGCGCGGTGCCCGTGCCGGTAGAGCGCCAGGGCCAGCGGCAGGACCGCGACGCTGATCGCGGTCACGACGACCTGCGCGACGAGCGAGGACGTCCCCTGGCCGAGCGCCGTGAAGACCAGCGTGACGACCGCGGCGACGGCGACGAGGACCGCCGCGGCGCGTGCTGCACCGCGCGGGTCCCTCGGCCGGCACTCCTGCTCCCACGACACGTCCGCCCCATCGGCCGCCGCAGTCCCGCGCTGAGCGCCTCGGCGGCTGAAGGGGACGACGCCGGACCGCCGGGACCACCGTCGGCGCCGATGAGTTCCGGGGCCGCGGTCCGTCTGCCCCTCATCACCGCCGGACGGCGGGCGCCGCCGTCCGCCCGCGACACCTCGGAGGACGCGATGACCACCGCACAGGACCGACCGACCACCCTCGCGCCCGGCCGCCCGCCGGTCGTCGACGCGGCGACGTGGCAGGCCGCGCGCGACGAGCTCCTGGTCCGCGAGAAGGCCCACACGCACGAGGGCGACGCGATCGCCGCGGCGCGGCGGCGGCTGCCGATGGTCGAGCTCGACCCGACCGTCGAGGTCGTCGGACCCGACGGCCCGGTCCCGTTCCTCGACCTGTTCCAGGGGCGCGACGAGCTGCTGGTCTACAAGCACATGTGGCACGACGGGGCGCCGCACCAGGGCCAGTGCGAGGGCTGCACCGTCTCGGCGTGGCACCTGCGCGACACGTCCTACCTGCAGGCCCGCGGGGTCTCGTTCGCGGTCCTGACCACGGGCGCCTGGGACGAGGTGGCGCCCTTCGTCGAGTTCATGGGCTACACCCAGCCCTGGTACTCGGTGCGGGGTGTGCCCGAGCCGGTCGGCGGCGAGATGGGGATGTTCGCGGTGTTCCTGCGCGACGGTGACCGGGCGTTCCTCACCTACGACACGACGGGGCGCGGCACCGAGGTGGCCAGCGGCTCCTTCGCGCTCCTCGACCTGACCCCCTACGGGCGCGGCGAGGCGTGGCAGGACACGCCCGAGGGCTGGCCCGAGGGGCACGGCGCCTGCTGGTACTGGCGCACGGACGTCGACGGCAACGGGACCTGGGAAGGCACCGGCCGCCCGACGCCGCAGTGGACCCGCCCCGGCGTGACCCCCGAGACGACGCTCGGCCGACACGGGGACCACCACTGACGGTGCCGGCTGCCGGGGGCACCGACGAGGCGCCCACCCGGGTCCGCCAGGGCCCCGGGTGGGCGTGCGGCTGGGGACCGCCGCGCGTGCCGCGGGTCAGGCGACCGCGGTCGCGAGCCGCGTCGTCCGGCGTGCCGCGAGCGCCGTCGCCGCGACCGCGAAGAGGATCACGGCCGCACTGACCACGCCGTAGGACGGCAGGTCGACCACGGGCGGCCCGTCGAGCGCCCCCGCGCTCACACCGACCACCGCCGGCACGACCGCCACCGTGCCCACGACCCACGCCGTGACCCCCGTGATCGTCGCCTCGACCGTGGTCATCGCCAGGAGCTGGCGGCGGGTCGTGCCGGTGCGGTGCAGCAGCGCGAGCTCGTCGCGGCGCGCGACCGTGGTCATCGCGAGCGTGCTCGCCGCGCCGACCGCCACGACGGCGAGCAGCAGGAGGAGCAGCGCGGTCCCGACGTCGTTCTCCCCGCCGGCCGAGCGCATCGCCGTGGCGGCGTGCGTCGCGGGGTCGGCCGCCGTGGCGCCGAGGGCGGCGATCGCGGCCGCGGCCTGCGCCCGGTCCGCGCCGGCGGTGAGGTCGACGAGCACGGTGTCGGCCTCGGCGGGCACGCCGTGGGCCTCGGCCGTCGCGGGGCCGGTGATCAGGTCGCCCACACCGAGGCCGCGCGAGAACACCGCGACGACGGTCGCGTCGACGACGTCCTCGCCGAGCCTGAGCGTGACGGTCCCGCCCGGGCGGGCGCCGCCGAGGAACGCGGTGTCGCTGCTGACGGCCACGGTGTCGGGGGCGTCGAGGCCGGCGAGCGAGCCGTCGACGACGTCGGGGTCGAGCGCGGTGGTGCCGGCGGGGACGACGCGCAGCGCGGTGGCCTCCCAGGCGAGGGGGCCGCTGAGGTCGTCGTCCGTCCGCAGCTCCGCCGGGATGGTCGCGAGCGGGACGGCCGACGCGACGCCGGGCACCGCGGCAACCTGCGCGGTCACGTCCCGCGCCGCGCCCTCGGGGGGCGTGACGACGAGGTCCGCGGCGACCGAGGCGACGAGCTCCTGCTGGGCGGCGGTCGTGAGCGCCCGGTTCACGCTCGTCTGGACGGTCGCCACGGCGACCACCAGGGCGAGCGGCACGACGACGGTCGTCAGCCGCCGGGAGAAGCCGCGCACGTTGCGGACGGCGAGCAGCGCGGCCGGGCGGCCGCCGGACGGGTGCACCTGCGCGAGCCGGTCGAAGACCCAGCCGACCAGGACCGGGCCGGCGAGCGCGACCGCCCCGACCAGCAGGAACGCGGAGAGCGCCGCGGTCGCGCTCCCCAGGGGGCCCGGGACCCACAGGCTCGAGAACGCCAGGGCCACGCCGGCGAGGGTCATGGCCAGGGCGGTCACCCGCCGGGCCGACCCGACCTCGCGGTCCTCGACGGCGCTCAGCTGGAGCGCCTCGGTCGGTGCGGTCCGGGCGGCCTCCCGGGCGCCGAGCCGGCCGACGGGCACCGCGGTGACCACGATGAGCGCGACGGCGGCGAGGACGGGGAGCGGCGACAGGGCCGACGTGAAGTCCGGGGCGACCATGCCGCTGCGCACGAGCAGGGGGTCGAGGAGGCGCGCGCCGAACAGGCCAGCGAGCGCGCCCAGCGGGGCGGCGACGAGCGAGACCACCGCGACCTCGAGGGTGACCGTGCGGCGCACCTGCGACGGCGTCGCACCGACCGCGCGCAGCAGCGCGAGCTCGCGGCGGCGGCTGCGCAGCGCGAGGGTGACGGTCGCCGCGACGACCATCACGACGACGACGAGCAGCGTCCCGGCGTACGAGGACGCGAGGGACACGAGCAGCCCGCCCGAGGTCAGGTCCCCGGCGGCCACCGTGCGCAGGCCCGACTCGAACAGCACCCCGGTGACGGCGAGGACCGCCGCGGCGACGGCGAGGACGACGGCGGTGCCGGCGAAGGCCCCGCGGTGGGCGCGGACGCCCGAGGACGCGAGCTGCCACACGGTGCTCACCGGCCCTTCGTGAGGAGGCGGGCGGTGACCTGCTCGGCGGTGGGGTGCTCGAGCTGGTCGACGACGAACCCGTCCGCGAGGACGACGACGCGCTCGGCGGCGGCCGCGACGCCCGCGTCGTGCGTCACGACGACCACGGTCTGCCCGAGCTCGCGCGCGGAGTCCCGCAGCACCTGGAGCACCGCGGCCCCCGTCCGGGAGTCCAGCGCGCCCGTGGGCTCGTCGGCGAACACGACGGCGGGCCGCGTGACGAGCGCGCGGGCGATCGCGACCCGCTGGGCCTGCCCGCCGGACAGCTCGCCCGGCAGCCGGTCCACGAGGTCCGGCACGCCGAGGAAGTCGAGCAGGGCCGCCTCCCACGCCGCGTCGACCTGACGGCCCGCGAGCGCGAGCGGCAGACGGACGTTCTCGCGTGCCGTCAGGTGGCCGATGAGGTTGTACGCCTGGAAGACGAAGCCCACGTGCTCCCGGCGGAACCGCGTGAGGTCGTCGGGCCGCAGCGTCGTCAGGTCGTGCCCACCCACGACGACGGAGCCCCGGCTGGGCGTGTCGAGCCCCGCGGCGCAGTTCAGCAGCGTCGACTTGCCCGAGCCGGACTGCCCGACGACGGCCGTCACGGAGCCCGCGAGCAGCTCGAGGGACACCCCGCGCAGCGCGTGGACGGGCTCGCGGCCCGGGTAGGTCTTGTGCAGGTCGACGAGGCGGACGGCGGTGGCCGTCAGCTCCGTCGTGGTGGGCGTGGCCATGGGGTGCTCCCTGGGTCGAGGTCGTGGTGCCGCTCTCGAACCTAGGAACGGGGAGGGGTGCCCATCGAGCCTCGGAGGGACGTGCTGCGCGGGTTGCATCCTTCGATGCAGGGACGTGCCGGGAGGCCGGGGCGCCCCCCGGGCCGTGTCGTGCCGGTGCTGCGGGTCAGGCGTCGACCGGTTCGACGCCGAGCTCGCCGAGCAGGGTCAGGATCCGGGCGCGGATCTCGTCGCGGATCGGGCGCACGGCCGCGACGCCCTGGCCGGCCGGGTCCTCCAGGACCCAGTCCTCGTAGCGCTTGCCGGGGAAGAAGGGGCAGGTGTCCCCGCAGCCCATGGTGACGACGACGTCGGAGGCCCGGACCGCGTCGGTGGTGAGGACCTTGGGCTTCTCGGCGCGGATGTCGATGCCGAGCTCGAGCATCGCCTCGACGGCGGCGGGGTTGATCTGGTCGGCGGGCGCGGAGCCGGCGGAGCGGACCTCGACGGCGCCGCCGGACAGGGCGGTGAGGAACCCGGCGGCCATCTGGGAGCGGCCGGCGTTGTGGACGCAGACGAACAGCACGCTCGGCCTCTCGGTCCCGGTCGGGGTCTGCTGGGTGGTGGTGGTCTCGGTCACGGGGTGCTCCTCAGGGTGTGGTGGGCAGGAGATCAGCGGTCACGTGCGGGCGGGGACCGGGTCCTCGTGCGGGACGACGACGGCGTCGGCACGCGGGTCGGCGGCCGGGTAGAGGACGGTGACGAGCCCGACGCCGAGGGCCGCCCCGACGAGCTGCGCGGCGACGAAGCCCGGTGCGGAGGCGGGGGCGATGCCTGCGAAGGTGTCGGTGAGGATCCGCCCGGCCGTGACGGCGGGGTTGGCGAAGGAGGTCGAGGCGGTGAACCAGTACGCGGCCCCGATGTACGCCCCGACCGCCGGCGCGGCGAGGACGCCGCGTCCGGTGCGGACCAGGGTCAGGATCAGCGCGACCAGCCCGGCGGTCGCCACCACCTCGCTGATCAGCAGACCGCTCCCCGTGCGCTCCGTGGTGGAGACCGCGACCGGGGCGGTGAACATGACCGAGGCCAGGACGCAGCCCGCCACGGCGCCGACGGTCTGCGCGGCGGTGTAGGCCGCGACCTGCCGGCCGGTCAGCCCGGTCCCGGTGCGGCGGCCCACGACCCAGTCGGCCAGCGAGACCACGGGGTTGAGGTGAGCACCGGACGCCGGCCCGAGCAGCAGGATCAGGACCGTCAGCCCGAGGGTCGTGGCCAGGGAGCTCTGCAGCAGCTGGAGGCCGACGTCGTCGGGGGACAGTCGCTGGGCGGCGATCCCGGACCCGACGACCACGGCCACCAGCAGGCCGGTGCCCACCAGCTCGGCCGTCAGCGCACGCACCAGGGGCCGGTCCGCGGCCGGGCGGGCGGTGGGTCCGCTCATCGGGCGCGCCCCTTCGGTGCCGGGGCGGGGGTGGACAGGGGCAGCTCGGGTGCGAGGTCGGCGAGCAGGGCGCGGACGCGGGTGTCGATGGCGTCGCGGATCGCCGCCGCACCCTCGGCGGAAGCGAGGCCCGGGTCGCCGACGACCCAGTCCTCGTACCGCGTGCCGGGCAGGACCGGGCAGGTGTCGCCGCAGCCCATCGTCACGACGACGTCCGCGGCGCGGACCGCGTCGTCGGTCAGCGGCTTGGGGAACACCTCGGCGGGGTCGACGCCGAGCTCGCGCAGCAGCGGGGACACCGTGGCGTGCACGGCGGCGGCGGGCGCGGACCCGGCCGAGCGGGCGACCACCGCGTCCCCGGCGTAGTGGCGCACGAGCGCCGCGGCGAGCTGCGACCGGCCGGCGTTCGCCACGCACACGAACAGCACCTGCGGGGGGCGGGGACCGGTCGTGGTGGCGCGGGCGACGTCGGTGAGGCGCTGCTCGGCGAACCGGCGCACCCGCGCCAGCTGGGCCGCGCCGGCCCCGGAGTGCCGGACCAGCGCCGTGTAGGTCTCGCGGACCGTGTGCAGGACCTCGCCGGCGCCGGCGTCGGGGAGCTGCTCGGCCAGGTCCTCCGCCAGTGCGGTCAGCTCGGCGTCCACGTCCGCGTGCTCGCCCGTGGGCCGGTCGGGGTGGTGGCGGGCCGCGTCGAGCGCGGCGGGGGCGAAGGACTCCAGCAGCGCGGTGACCGCACCGCGCACGGGCGGCGCCACGCGGTACCAGACCCACGTCCCACGCCGCTCGGAGACCAGGACGCCGACGTCCTTGAGGACCCTGAGGTGGTGGGAGACGGTCGGCTGGGACACGTCGGCGACGGTCGCGATGTCGCACACGCACGCCTCGCCGGTCGGGCTCGTGGTGAGGAACGACAGCATCCGCAGCCGCAACGGCTCCGCCAGGGCCTTGAGCACGACCGCGACCTGGGCCGCCGCCTCCGGACCCATCGCGTGCTCCGGGCTACCGACCGTGCCCGTGACCGGGGACGGGATCACGGTGCTCCTGCGACGACGGCGATTCGGTGCTGCTTCGACATGTATCTATATTGACACACGTCAAGATGGAGCGGGACGGGACGGGATCGCCGGCCGGGGTGCACGTCGCCCCCGGGCACCCGGACGAGGACCTCGCGCGTGCGCGATGCTGTCCGGTGCACGGAGCCGAGTGAGGAGCAGCGCGTGGGCGTCGAGGAGTGGGTGCTGACGGGGGCGCGGGCCGCGCGTACCTCGCCGGACGGGCTGCGCGTGAGCCGGCCGGCGGGCGAGCCGGTCGACGTGCACGTGCGCGACGGGCGGGTCGTCGCCGTCGGGCCGGACGCCGCACGGAGCGCCGGGGCGCGGGCCGAGCGGATCGACCTCGGGGGCCGCGTCGTCGTCCCCGGGCTGTGGGACGCGCACACGCACATGGACCAGTGGGCGCTGTTCCGGCGCCGCCTCGACGTCTCGGGTGCGACGTCCGCGGCCGACGCCGCGCGGCTCGTCACCGAGCGGCTCGCGCGCGGCGACGCCGACGAGGTGCTCGTCGGGATGGGCTTCCGCGACGGGCTGTGGCCGGACCTCCCGGACGTGGCGCTGCTCGACGAAGCCGCCGCGCGGGCGGGGCGCCCGGGTGCCGCCGTCGTGCTGGTCTCGGGCGACGTGCACTGCGCGTGGCTCAGCACCGCCGCGCTCGCCCGGTACGAGGTGCCGTGGCGCGCGGACGGGGTGCTGCGCGAGCACGAGTGGTTCGCGGTGAGCGCCCGCGTCAACGTCGTCGCCCCGCAGCTCCTCGACGCGTGGGTCGACGAGTCGGCGCGGGCCGCCGCCGCGCGCGGGGTCGTCGGGGTCGTCGACCTCGAGCTGAGCGACCTGCTGACCGCGTGGCGGCGGCGCATCGCGGGCGGCAGCCGCTCGCTGCGCGTGTCCGCGGGCGTGTGGCCCGACCACCTCGACCGTCCCCTGGCGGAGGAGCTCCGCACCGGGGACGTCGTGCCCGGGCAGGGCGACGCGGCGCTGCTCACGATGGGCCCGCTCAAGGTCATCACCGACGGCTCGCTCAACACGCGCACCGCCTACTGCCACGACCCCTACCCCGGGCTCACCGGCCCGGACGCGCGCGGAGTCCTGTCGGTGCCGCCCGACGAGCTCGTGCCGCTCATGGCGCACGCGCACCGGCACGGCCTGCGCTCCGCGATCCACGCGATCGGCGACGCGGCCAACACCCACGCGCTCGACGCGTTCGCGGCGTCGGGCGCGCGCGGCAGCGTCGAGCACGCCCAGCTCCTGACCGCCGAGGACGTCGCGCGGTTCGCCGCGCTGGGGGTCGTCGCCTCGGTCCAGCCCGAGCATGCGATGGACGACCGCGACGTCGCCGACCACTACTGGGCCGGGCGCACCGGACGGGCGTTCGTGCTGCGTGCGCTCGTCGACGCGGGCGTGCGCCTGACGCTCGGCTCGGACGCGCCCGTCGCGCCGCTCGACCCGTGGCAGGCGGTCGCGTCCGCCGTCGACCGCGCGCGCGACGGCCGCGAGCCGTGGCACCCCGAGCAGGCGATCGACCTCGACGTCGCGCTCGGCGCCTCGGTGCGCTCGCGCGTCGAGCCCGGGCAGGTCGCCGACCTCGCGGTGCTCGACGCGGACCCGTGGGCGCCGGACGCGGACCTGCGCGGGACGCCGGTGGCGGCGACGATGCTCGCGGGCGGCTGGAGCTGGTCGACGCTCTGAGCGTCCCCTTGCCCCGCCGCGTCACCCGGGCCGCGCCGCGAGCACCGCGCGCGCCCGCTCGGTGTCCGCGTCGGTCCAGCCCTCGGGAGCCCCGACGGCCACCCACGCGTCGAGCACGAGGTCGCCGTAGCTTGGAGGTCCGGGTCGAGGCGCGCGAGGGACGCCCACGGTGCGCGGTCGGTGCGGGGTGCCGCGTCAGCCATGCCGCCTCGCCGTCGTCGTCGGGTGCGCGCCGGTGCCGGTGGCCGGGCCCGTGCCTGCGCCGTGCTTGCTGCGCGCCGGCTCGGTGCCCGCTCCGGGCGTGCTCCGTGCGTGCACCGAGGCGTACCACAGGGCCCCCGGTGCGTGCGCGGCGGGCGACCTCCGCAGTGGCGCGTGTCACCGCCCGACGGCCCCCGCCCCCGCGGTACCGGCCCTACGCTCGGACGCGCGGCGGGGCGACCGGGAGGCGGGCGGATGGACGTGTCGGGCACGGCGGGTGCGACGGCGAGGGTCGCGGTCGCGGGTGGGACGGGGCTGCTCGGGCGGCTCGTCGTCGAGGCGCTGACGGCCCGGGGTGACGAGCCGGTCGTCCTGGCGCGCTCCCGCGGTGTGGACCTCACGACCGGGCGGGGTCTCGACGCGGCGCTCGCGGGGGTCGAGGTCGTCGTCGACGTCAGCAACGTGACGACCGCGAGCCGGCGCACCTCGGAGCGGTTCTTCACCGCCGCCACGCAGCACCTGCTCGCCGCGGCGCACCGCGCCGGCGTCCGCCACCTCGTGGCGGTCTCGATCGTCGGGGCCGACACCGTCGACTTCGGGTACTACCTGGGCAAGCGCCGCCAGGAGGAGCTCGTGGCCGCCGGCCCGGTGCCGTGGACGGTCCTGCGCTCGACGCAGTTCCACGAGCTGGCCGGTCAGCTCGTCGACCGCGGGTTCGGCCCGGTCGTGCTCGTGCCCCGCATGGCGAGCCGCCCGGTCGCGGCGCGTGAGGTCGCGGAGCACCTGGTCACGCTCGCGCACGGCGAGCCGCAGGGGTTCGCGGTCCCGGTCGCCGGGCCCGAGGACCACGACACGGTCGACCTCGTGCGGCGCGTGGTCGCGGCCCGCGGCCTGCGCCGCCTCGTCGTCCCGCTGCGGGTGCCGGGCGCGACGGGCGCCGCGATGGCCGGCGGCGCGCTCGTGCCGCGGGGTGACCACGTGCGCGGGACGACCACGTTCGCGGAGCACCTGGCCCGCGAGACGCGCTGAGCGGGGGCCGGCCCTCGGTGTGGAGCGACGGCCTCGAGGTGTGGTGCGGCCCGGCCAGGTGCGGCCCGGCCACGTGCGGCCCGGCCACGTGCGGTCCGGCCACGTGCGGCCGGTGCCGGCGCGAGGTGCGGGTCTGGGCCCTGCGCCCCGGTGCGGCCTCAGCCCGCCCCGGTGACGTCCGCGGCTTCCTCCTGCACCATCACGTCGGACGCGTGGATGCACATCATCCGCAGCGCACCCGTCCCGGTGTTGACGAACCGGTGCCACACGCCGGGCGTGACCACCGCGCAGTCGCCCGGATGCGCGACGACGGTGGTGTCACCGAGCGTGATGGTCGCCTCGCCGTCGAGCACCACCCACGTCTCGCTGTACGGGTGACGGTGCAGCGAGGGGCCCTGCCCCGGGTCGTTGTCGACGAAGAAGTACGAGACGCCCGAGCCGTGCGCGCGCCCCTCGAAGCGGGCGGTGCGCGACCCGGGCAGGCGCAGGTCGGCGACGCGGACGACGGCCGGGACGGTGGTCATGCGGTGCTCCTCTCCGGCGCGCCGGACGGCCTCCGGCGGCTGACCCGAGCGTGCCAGCAGGCACCCATGCGCCGGTAGGTCCCGCCCCGACGGGCCGCGACGAGCCCTGACGAACCCCGGCGAGCCCCGCGCGGCTCACGACGGCGAGGGACCCACCCACCGGTCGGGGTCGCGGGTCAGCGCGACGAGCTGGTCGGCGAGCCGCGCGTGCTCCGCGTCGTCGACCTCGGCTCCCCACAGCGGGGCGACGCTGGCCCCGTCCGCGGCGGCGACGACGAGAGCCGTCACGGCGTCGGGCAGCCCGTCCGCCCCGAGCTCCTCGCGCCACCGGCGGGCGTCCGCGCGCGCGACCTCCGCGACGGCGGGGGCCGTGATGAGCTGCGCGATCAGCGCGTAGGCGTCGCGCGCCGCCACGAGGTCGGTGTCGACGAGGCTCGCGCGGACGTAGGCGCGGGTCAGGCGGCCGGGCTGCTCGTCGGCGGGGTCGAGCTGCGCGTGCACCGCGTCGCGGAAGTCGTCGAGCAGCGCCTCGGCGAGCCCGACGACGAGGTGGTCCTTCGTGGGGAAGTGGTAGATCACCCCGCCCTTGGACAGCCCGGCCTCGCGCGCGACGTCGTCGAGCGTCGCGGCCGGCCCGCGCGTGCGGAAGACCGTGCTCGCGGCCTCGAAGACCGCTCGGCGCGTGTCCGAGGTGCTCCGGCCCGCTGTGCGCCCCATCCGCCTGTCCCCTCTCGTGCCGTGCCGTGCCGTGCCGTGCCATGACCCGGCCCTGCGTCGGCCGACGTGGCCGAGATCACCGGGGCACGATCATCCCGCCTCTTCAAACTGTACCGTCCGGTCAGTACAGTAAAGGCCATGACCACTGACGTCCGGCCCGCCGCCGCCCCCACGACCCCGGCCGCTCACCCGCGCCGGTGGGCGGCGCTCGGCGTCCTCGTCATCGCGGTCCTCCTGCTCGCGATCGACGGGACCGTGCTCTACCTCGCCGTCCCGGCCCTCACCCGCGACCTCGCCCCGAGCGCGACCCAGGTCCTGTGGATCGGCGACGTCTACTCGCTCGCCCTCGCCGGGCTCCTCGTGACCATGGGGACGCTCGCCGACCGGATCGGGCGCAAGCGGCTCCTCCTGACCGGGGCCGCCGGGTTCGGGCTCGCCTCGGTGCTCGCCGCCTACGCGCCGGACGCCGAGACGCTCATCGCCGCACGGCTCCTGCTCGGGGTCGCGGGCGCGACCCTCATGCCGTCGACGCTGTCGATCATCCGGACCCTGTTCACCGACGCGCGCGAGCGCACCCGGGCGATCGCGGTGTGGGCCGCGGCGTTCGGCGGGGGAGCGGCGCTCGGTCCGCTCGTCGGCGGCGCCCTGCTCGAGCACTTCTGGTGGGGCTCGGTCTTCCTCATCAACGTGCCCGTGATGCTCGCGCTGCTCGTGCTCGGCGCGGTCCTGCTCCCGGAGTCGAAGGACCCGGCGCCCGGGCCGTTCGACCTGCCGTCGGCCGTGCTCTCGCTCGCCGCCGTCGCCGCGCTCGTGCACGCCGTCAAGCACCTCGCGGCCGCCGGGCCGGACGCGGTGACGCTCCTGTCGGCCACCGTCGCCGTGACGGCGGGGGTGCTGTTCGTGCGCCGTCAGCGCCGCCTGGAGGCTCCGCTGCTCGACCTCGCGCTGTTCCGCCGGCCGGCGTTCGCGGGCGCCGTTCTGGCCAACTTCGTGTCGATCTTCGCGCTGACCGGCCTGCTGTTCTTCTTCTCCCAGTACCTCCAGCTCGCGCGGGGGTTCGGGCCGCTGCAGGCGGGCCTCGCGGAGCTGCCCGCGACGCTCGCCTCGATCGGGGCGGTCGTGCTGGTGGGGTGGTCGCTGACCCGGCTGGGTCGCGGTCGCGCCGTCGGTGCGGCGCTCGCGCTGACCGCCGTCGGGCTCGCGCTCGTCGCGGTCGCGGAGGGGTCCGAGCAGTACGCCTGGCTCGCGCTGGCGCTGGTCCCGGTGGGGCTCGGCGTCGGCATCGCGGGCACCCTGACCGCGGACGCCGTCGTGTCGTCGGTCGAGCCGCGCCGGGCCGGCGCCGCGTCCGCGATCTCCGAGACGGCGTACGAGCTCGGTGTCGTCCTCGGCATCGCCGTGCTCGGGTCGCTCATGACCGTGCTCTACCGCGCCGGGCTGGACCTGCCGTCGACCCTCGACGCGGCCGACCGCAGCGCCGCCGAGGACTCGCTGGCCGCGGCGCTCGGCGTGCTGGAACCGGGCTCGGAGCTCGCCCACCAGGCCCAGGAGTCGTTCGTGTCCGCGATGCAGGTCACCTCGCTCGTCGCCGCGGTGATCACGCTCGCCGCCGCCGCGGTGGCGTGGCGCGTCATCCCGTCGACCCGGGACTGATGAGCCGCCACCGCCGCGCCGGCGTCCGTCAGCAGCAGTGGCCGTCCGCGCGCGTGAGCCGCACGCGCCACACGTCCGGGCCCTCGGCCAGGTACTCCCACGCGACCTGGCCGGGCTCCTCGGCGTCGAGCTGGTAGCGCAGCGGCTTCGGGTCGTGGTCGTTGGTCAGCACGAACGACTCGCCGGGCAGCAGCGCGGCGACGGCGGCGAAGATCCGCTCGTGGCGCTGCGCGGGTGCCAGCGGGCGGACGTCGAGGTCGCCGGGCCGGGCGTCGGGGACGGCGGTCGACGCCGCCTCGGCCGTCGTCGCGGAGCCCTGGACGCCCCCGGCCCCGCCGCAGCCGCCGTGGCTGCCGCACCCGCAGCCTCCCGACGACGGCGCGGTCCCTGCGTTGACGAGAGGGAGCTGGGTCACGGTGTTCCTCCTGAGGTCGTGCGGGTGCGCGGCGACGGTCGTCGTCGCGAGGTCGTGCGGTCGGTCACGGGGCCGCCTCGACGGCGAGCACCCCGTGCGCGCCGCGCTCGGCGTCGACCATGGCGTGCGAGACGACGGGGTAGTGCCCGGCCTCGGGCGGCACGAGCTCGACGAAGCCGCCCTGCGCGGGCAGCAGGCCGAGCACCTGGGCGCCGCCGGTCGTCGCGGGTGCCCCCGGGCCGCCGAGCGTCCAGGCGCCCTCCAGGTACACGGTGTCGAACTGCCCGCCGACGACGTGGAACGCGCTGGCCCGGCTCGGCCCGGCGTCGAGCACCCACAGCCGTACGCGCTCGCCGACCCGGGCGTGGAGCGGGGCGTGGTCGTACTGGTTCGGGTAGCCGTTGAAGACGACGGCGTCGGGCCGCTCGGCGCGGATCTTGTCGAGGTCCGCGACCGCGCCGTCGGGCCCGTCGGCGCCGAGGTACAGCTCGGACTGCACGAGCAGGTACTCGCGGTCGACGGCGGGCAGGTCGGGCGGGTCGATCACGACCCCGCCGAACATCCCGTTGGCGATGTGCAACGACATCGGCATCGTCGAGCAGTGGTACGTCCAGACGCCCGAGCGCGTCGCGGTGAACGTGTACGTGAGCCGCTCGCCGGGCTCGATGGTCCGCATCGGCCGGTCGGGCGCGAGCGCACCGGCGTGGAAGTCGATCGAGTGGCCGATCGACCCGTCGTTGACGAGCGTGATCTCGAACGTGTCCCCGACGCGCCCCCGCAGCGCCGGCCCGGGGACCGTGCCGCCGAACGTCCACAGCGTCTGCGTGACGCCCGGGGCGACCTCGCGCTCGACGTCCTGCACGCGCAGGGTCAGCCGGTGGTGCGTCTCGGCGGACGCCGGGGCGAGCGTCGCGTCGTACGGCTCGTGGTCGGGTCCGGGGGTGCCGCCGGGGTCGAGGGTCGGCGCGGGTGCGGCGGTGGGGGACGCCTCGTCGTGCCCGGCGCCGTGCCGGGTCACGTCGCCGAGACCGCTGCCCCCTGCGCCGCCCTCGTCGGACGGCGCCGCGCCGCCTCGCGCGTCCCCGCCCGTGACGACGACGCGGAACGTCATCCCCATCTGCCGGTGCCCCGCGACCGAGCACCACCCGTCGACCCCGCGCCCCACGACGCCGAGCTCGATGCGCGCGGTCGCCCCCGCGGCGAGGCGCCCCGAGCTCGCGCCGGAGTCGAGCACGAGGTCGTGCACCGTGTCGTCGACGTTCGTGACCTCGAGCACGAGCTCGTCGCCCGCCGCGACCTCGACCGACGCGGGCACGAACCACATGTCTCGCGCCTCGACCTCGGCGACGACGACGCGTCCGGTCGCCGGGGCGTCCCCGGCTGCGCTGGAGCCGAGCCCCGCGGCGGCGGGGTCGGCGGCGACGGCTCCCGCGACGACGAGCACGAGGGCGCACGTGGCCGCGAGCGCCGGGCCGAGCGGGCGTGCGGGCGTGGTCAGGAGCTCGACGGGCGGCATCGCCGCCGGGCCGGTCGTCGGCAGCGCCCGCAGCCGGCGGCTCACGACGGCCGCGCGGACCAGCAGCACCGGCGAGGTGACGAGCGCGCCGAGCACCAGCAGCGACGCCCCGACCCGCACGAGGCTCGGCGCGGGGAGCACGAACAGGACGAGCCCACCGTTGACCAGCACGAGCCGCGCGCCGCTGCCGCGCTCGACGACCGCCCGCGCGGCCCGGTGCGCCGTCGGGCCGCCGCCGAGGACCATCGGCCCGAGGTGGCACAGCGCGCCCACGAGGACCTGCGCCGCGAAGCCGACGGCCAGCGGCGCGAGCACGGCGCCCGTGCGGACCTGCGCGTCGGCCCAGCCGCCGGCGCCGAGCACCGCGACGGCCCACGCCCCGACGGGCACGACGAACCAGCACCACGCCAGCCCGACGGAGCGGGACGCGAACGTGTCGGGCGTCCGCTGCCGGGCCTCGCGCACGAGCGGCCACGACGTGCGGCCGAGCCCGAGGAGGTACACGACGAGCCCCGCGCCGGCGACGGTCCGCAGCCCGGTCGCCGCGCCGGCCAGCACTCCGAGCAGCCCGAGCCCGAGCACGACGAGCCCGTGGCGGGACGCGACCTCGGCGTCGGGCGCGAGCCGCACGCGCAGCATGGTCGGCCACAGCGTCACGGTCGTCCCGACGACGGTGAGGCCGACCCAGCCGAGCAGCATCACGGTGACGTGCGCGACGTAGAGGCGCGCCGCCACGGACCCCGCGGCGTCCGAGCGCGCGAGCGCCGCTCCGAGCCCGGCGCCGACCGCGAGCGCCGCCGCCGACGCGACGAAGTACCGGGTGGTGCTGCCGAGCCGCACCCCGAGGGCGCCGCCCGCGACCCTGCCCTGCGCGACGATCGTGACGGCGTGCCACAGACCGGCCGAGGCGACGAGCACGGCCCCGCCGACGACGACGGGCCACGCCGCCGTGAGCATCCCGGTGAGGACCGCGAGCGCCCCGGCGGTGTGCAGCACGAGCCGGACCGCCTGGCCCCGGTGCCCGCCCGGCAGCGGCGTCCGCCGGACTGCCTCCGCGAAGTGCGCGCTCCAGACGAGGATCGCGGTGCTCACCGCCCCGAGGAGCAGCAGGTGGACCATGAGCCAGCCCGCGGCGGGCACGGCGCGGTGCGCGGCGGCGACGGTCGCGGCGGCGAGCAGCCACACCACGACGAGGGCGTTGACGCGGACGTGCCAGCGCGACCTCATGCGGTCACCCCGGCGCCGGGCGCGTCGGCGCCGGACGGGACCGTCCCGCGCGCGTGCGCCGAACCGCTGCGCACCCTCGCCCGGCGTCCCGTCGCGACCGACCACCCGGCGAGCCCGACGAAGCCGAGCACCGCGGCGACGTCGAGCGCGCCCCCGGTGACGAGCGCCCACGACACCCCGTACGCGTCGCCGCCGACCACCCGCAGCAGGAGCGAGGCGTGCAGCAGCACGACGGGCGCCGCGAGCACGGGCCGGTAGGGGAACGGCCGGCCGAGCACGGCGGGGAGGATCACGGGGGCGTGCGCCATGACCATCGAGAGCGTGAACCCGAGGAACACGGCGTGCACGACCGCGTCGTACGCGGGTCCCTCGGTGACCGCACCGGCGAGCAGCCACACCCCGCCCGCGACGAGCAGCCACCCGTACCCGGCGAGCAGGCACCACGCCATGTAGCGCGGGAGCCCGGTGGTGCGGACGAGGCGGCGCGCGACGTCGTGCACCAGCAGCACCGCGACGAGCGCGAGCAGCGCGAGGCCGAGCAGCGCGTGCCCGGCGGCGGGCCACAGCGCCGTGGCGGCGACCGCGGCGGCGAGCAGCAGCCCGAGCCGGAGCACCGCGCGCTCGCTCGCCTCGCCGGGCGACCCGACGCGCGCGAGCTCGAGGCGCTCGCCGGCGATCGTCAGGACGAGGAAGCCCGCGAGCCACGGGAGCGAGGTCGCGACGGGGGCGCCGCCGGCCCAGAGCAGCGCGCCACCGAGCGCGAGCGCCGCGCCGACGACCTGCAGCGCGAGCGCGCGCGACTCCTGCCGCCGCCACAGCGCGCGGTACACCGCGAGGAGCAGCGCCGTGCCGGTGACGAGCGCGAGCTGCCCGCCGAGCAGCGGGACGGCGGGGGCGAGCAGCGCGAGACCGCCCAGCCCGAGCGCGGCGGGGGCCGCGTACCCCCAGGGGCGACGCAGGGCGACCGCGCGCTCGAGCGCGATCACGGTCCCCACGAAGCCGAGCACCAGGAGCGGGCCGTGCACCTGGGGCAGCCGCTCGGCGGTCACGGGGGCGGGCAGGCCGAGCAGCAGCAGCCCCGCGTCGAGCCCGGCGAGGAGCGCCACGCCGCCCGGGACGAGGAGCGCGACCCTGCCGGCTTTTCTCACGCTCCCACCGTAGAAATGCGTGCGGCGCGCACCTGGGCCCTAGGTCCGGGGCGCCTTGTCCGGGTGGTGTCGGGGGCGTGCGAGTCCGCGCGGCTCGCGCGGCCAGCCGTGGCGCCCGACCCTCGGGAGTCCCGGGGCACGTGCTGCGCGGGGCCCGGCGGGCGCGCCGCACTACCCGATCGACCCCGCCGCCCGGTACGCGAGGACGAACAGGCTCGCGACGACGCCGGTGCCGACGGTCGCGACGAGCACCGGCACGGCGCCGCGCACCCGCCGCGCGAGCATCCCCGCGAGCAGCGCGATCGCCCCGACGCCGAGGACGACCCAGTACGCGGCACCGGTCGTCGCCACGACGACCGTCAGCCCGTAGACCGCCTCGCCCACGCCGATGCCGGCGAGCGCCGCGGTGCCGAGGGCGGCGCGCAGCCCGTGCTCCCGGAGCCACGCGGCTGCGACGCCCACGGCCGGCCCGACGACGAGCCCCACGGTGCCGAAGAACGTCGGGTCGTAGAACAGCCCGTGGAGGTGCGCGCCCGCGCTGTACCCGAGCACGAGCAGCACGAAGCTCGCCGCGCCGAGCACCGCGGCGGCCCCGGTCCGGGCCCGCGACCACAGCACGAGCAGCGCGGTCAGGACCGTCCAGCCGCTCGCCGAGTTCGCGAAGGGGGCCGCGGCGGCGGGCAGCACGCCCTGGGCGGTGACCGTGAGAGCGCCGAGCGCGGCGCTCGCGAGCGGCACGACGGTCAGGCGTGCCCGTCCGGGCCGCTGCTCGGGCGGCGACGGGGGAGCGAGGGCGACGGCGGCGGGGGCGGTGGTCCGGGGCACGCGTCGACGGTAGGCAGCGCCGTGGGGGGACCGCGTCCGCCTCCCGTCGGGCTGCGCGTCGTGCGCGTCCACCCGTGGGTGCAGGTCCGTGCCGGAGCGGAGGCGGACGGCGCGCGACCGGCGTACAACGGAGTCACCCCGCCACATCGACGACGATCGGCAGGCTCCGATGCGCAGGCTCCCCGTGCCGTCCCGCTCCCTCGCGGCCCCCGTGACCGCTGCCGTCTCCGCGGTGGTCCTCGCCGCCGGGCTCGTGCTCGCCGGTCCGGCGGGCGCGACCACCGACCCCGGGTCCCTCGACTCGCCGCTCGGCGGCTCGGGTGCCGGCTCGGGCGGCCCCGGCGGCGCGCACGGCGCGGTGCGGTCGACGCCGTACACGAACCCGGTGAGCGCCGGCTTCGCGGACACGTACGCCGACCCCGCGGTGATCCGCGGCAAGGACGGCTGGTGGTACGCGTACGGCACGACCGACCCGCTGCGCGAGGGGGAGGGCGTGCGGCACCTGCTGCCGATCTCGCGCTCGTCCGACCTCGTGGGCTGGGAGTACGTCGGCGACGCGTTCACCGAGGACACCCGCCCCGCGTGGGCCGACACCGACCGCGGCGCGGCGCTGTGGGCACCCGACATCCGCTACGTCGACGGCGAGTACCGGCTGTACTACGTCGTCACCGAGACGACGACCGGCCCGGGCGACCCCGACGAGCCGAACGACAACGCGATCGGCGTCGCGACGGCCCCGACGCCGGTGGGCCCGTGGACCGACTCGGGCGACCCCGTCGTGGACCCCCGCCGGGGTGCCGGCGCGACGGGCGACTTCCGGTGGACGTTCGACCCGCACCACGTCGTCGGCCCGGACGGCACCGAGCACCTGTTCTACGGCTCGTACTACGGCGGGATCTGGGTCACGGAGCTCGCCGAGGACGGCACCGAGGCGGTCGGGGAGCCGGTGCAGGTCGCGATCGACAACAAGTACGAGGGCGCGTACGTGCTCCAGCGCGACGGCTGGTGGTACCTGTTCGCGTCCTCGGCCAACTGCTGCGCGGGCCCGACGACGGGCTACAGCGTGCACGTCGGGCGCTCGCGCGACCTGACCGGGCCGTACGTGGACCGCGAGGGCGTGCCGCTGGACCAGTCGCGGGCCGGCGGCACGCCGGTGCTCGCCCCGAACGGGAACCGCTGGGTCGGCACCGGGCACAACGCGGTCGTCACCGACCTCGCGGGCCAGGACTGGATCGTCTACCACGCGATCGACCGCGCGGACCCCTACCTCGACGGGACCGAGGGCATCAACGAGCGGCCCATGCTGCTCGACCGGCTCGACTGGGTCGACGGCTGGCCGACCGCGCGGGCGGGTGCGTGGGCGTCCGAGGACCGGCAGCGCGGCCCGGTCACGGGCCAGGTCACGGGGTTCGACGACGGCATCCCGCGCGCCTGGTCGACGGTGGGCCGCTGGACCACCGGGACGGATGAGGACGCGGGCCCCCACGCGGTGTCCGGCGCTCCGGGCCGGACGGGGGCGAGCGCGCTCGTCACGCACCGGTCCCTCGGTGACGGCGTGCGCGTCGAGGCGGACCTGCGCGCCGACCCCGGCGTGACCGCCCAGCACGGGCTGGTCGCCGGGTACCGCACGCGCGGCGGCGGGGGCCGGCTGGAACGGCTCACCGACAACCCCGACGCCTGGCGCGGCCCGGTCGACCAGGTCAGCGCCGCGATCGACCCCGCGACGCGCGAGCTCGTCGTCGAGGCGACCGTGCGCGGCCGCTCCGTCGCCCGCGCCGCCGCACCCCTGCCCGCGGACCTCGACCTCACGACGTGGCACTCCGCCGTGCTCACCGTGCGCGACGGCGTCGCCCGGGCCGAGCTCACGCACGCGCGCCTCGGCGACCCGCTCGCCGTCGTCACGCTCGACCTGCCGCGCGGCGCGCGCGTGCCCGGCGCCGCCGGGGCCTTCGCCGCCGGTGCCGGGGTCCACGTCGACAACCTCAGCGCGCTCCCGACGGCGCGCCCGGTCACGCGCACCGTGCCGCTCGCGCGGCCGGGGGACCTCGTGCTCGGCGACGAGTTCGACGGCGACGCGCTCGACCCGGCGTGGACGGTGCTGCGCTCGCCCGAGGTCACGGTGGCCGACGGCGTCCTGCGCTGGCCCACCGAGGCGGGCGACCTCGGCGGCACCGCGAACGACGCCGGCGTGCTGCTGCGCGACGCCCCCGACGGGGACTGGGTCGCGGAGACCCGCCTGACGATCGACCTCGGCACCGACGAGATCCGCAACTACCAGCAGGGCGGGATCGTCGCGTACGTGGACGACGACCGCTGGGCGCGCCTCTCGCACGTCGCGATCTGGAACACCCGCCAGACCGAGTTCGGCACCGAGCTGCCCTACGCCGGGCGGCTGCAGTACGGCGGGACGATCGTCGGGCCGCCCGCCGAGACCACGTGGCTGCGCCTCGCGCACCGCACCGACGACGCGGGCGAGCACGAGGTTCAGGCGTTCACCTCGACCGACGGCAGCACGTGGGTCGCGGGCGGCGTGTGGACGTTCCCGGCGGGCTCCGAGCTGTCGATCGGGCTCGTCTCGCACGGCGGCGTCGGGGCGACCGCGGAGTTCGACTACCTCCGGGTCTTCGAGCGCGCGGGCCGGAGCTGACCGCGGCGCGCCGCCCGGGTCAGCGCGCCGCGGCGACCAGCCCGTGCAGCGTCGCGACGTCGTACGGCGCGGCGCCCCGGCCCTGCCGGTGGGCCTCGCGCGCCGCGGCCTGCACCGCGTCGTTCACCGGCGTCGGGACGCCGTGCAGGCGCCCCAGCAGCGCGATCTCGCCGTTGAGCCAGTCGACCTCGATGCCGTCGGTGCCGCGCGCGAGGCTCTGCCACGTCGAGCTGCCGCCGCGCGGGCCGGCGCCGACGGGCCGCACCTGCACCGCGTCGCCCCGGCGCTCCTGCTCCTGCGCGGGCGTCGAGAAGTCGATCCCCGCGGCCGTCAGGACGGCCTCGCCCTCGGTGCGCAGCTCGTCGAGCAGCTCGCGGGTCCCGGACGCCCCGCCGACGAGCGCGTCGAGCCCGTTGCCGAGGTTGCTCAGCAGCTTCCCGTACTTCCAGCGCATGACCGCGGCGTCCTCGACCGCCACGAACCGGCTGCCGGCGAGGTCGGCGACGAGGCGCGCGGTCACGTCGTCGAGCGCCCCGGGCACGCGCCCGACCGTGAGGAAGCCCGAGCTCGGGTACCCCTCGGCCTGCACGGTGCCGGGCGTCAGGTAGGACGCGGGCAGCCACACGCACACGCCGTACACGCGCCGGAAGACGCGCAGCGCGGCGTGCTCGTTCGCGACGCCGTTCTGCGCCGTCACGAAGGGCAGCCGGTGCGCCGCGGGGGCGCCGGAGGAGCCGACGGGGACGTCCGCCCACGTGTCGAGCACGCTCCGGGTGTCCTGCGACTTGACCGCGGAGACCAGCACGTCGTCGTCGGTCAGGGTCAGCTCGTCGGGGCCGCCGACGGCGGGGACGGGCAGCGTCGACGAGCCGTCGGGCGTCTCCAGGACCAGACCCCGGTCGCGGATCGCGTCGAGGTGCGCGCCGCGCGCGACGAGGACGACGTCGTGCCCTGCCTCGAAGAGCCGCCCACCGAGGGTGCCACCGACCGCGCCCGCACCGATCACGACGTATCTCATGCGGGGGATCGTAGGTCGGGACGTGCCGGGGTGCCGTGTCGTAGCGTCGGTGGGACGCGCCGGACCGCGGGCGCCGACCCACGCGCGCCGGCCCGGGCGCGCGCCCACGCAGGGGGAGACCGCCGTGACCGAGCCCGACCGCACCGCCGCACTGCTCGCCGACGCGCAGGCGCTCGCCCCCGAGCTGACGGCGCTGCGCCACGACCTGCACCGGGTCCCCGAGATCGGGCTGCACCTGCCGAAGACGCAGGCGCTCGTGCTCGCCGCGCTCGACGGTCTGGGCCTCGAGGTGACGACCGGCACGGGCCTGTCCTCGGTCGTCGCGGTGCTGCGCGGCGCGCGGCCCGGCCCGGCGGTGCTGCTGCGCGGCGACATGGACGCGCTGCCCGTGACCGAGGAGTCGGGCGAGCCGTTCACGAGCGAGCACCCCGGCGTGATGCACGCGTGCGGCCACGACCAGCACGTGACCGGTCTCGTCGGCGCCGCCCGCCTGCTCGCGGCCCGGCGTGAGGAGCTCGCCGGCTCGGTCGTGCTCATGTTCCAGCCCGGCGAGGAGGGCGACCACGGCGCCCGTCACATGATCGACGAGGGCGTGCTCGACGCCGCGGGCGAGCGCGTCGTCGCGGCCTACGGGCTGCACGTGGTCTCGTCGATGCTCCCGACCGGGCTGGTGACGAGCCGCCCCGGGCCGGCGATGGCCGCCGCGGACCAGATGTTCGTGACCGTGCGCGGGCGCGGCGGCCACGGCTCGTCGCCGCACCGCGCCGCGGACCCGGTCACGGTCGCCGCGGAGATGGTGCTCGCGTTCCAGACGGCGGTGACCCGGCAGTTCGACGCGCACGACCCGGTCGTCGTCACGGTCGGCCGGATCGCCGCGGGCACGACCGACAACGTCATCCCGGAGACCGCCGAGCTCGCGGCGACCATCCGCACGTTCTCCGAGGCGCACCACGCTGAGATCCCGGAGCGCCTCACGCGCGTCGCCGAGCACGTCGCCCTCGCGCACGGCCTGACCGCCGAGGTCGACTACGTGCGCGGCTACCCGGTCACGGTCAACGACGCCCACGAGGTCGAGCGGGCCGCGCGCGTCACCCGGGCGCTGAGCGGGGACGTCGGGTACGTGACCGCGGACCGGCCGGTCTCCGGGGCCGAGGACTTCTCCTACGTCCTGCAGCAGGTCCCGGGCGCCTTCGTGTTCCTGGGCGCGACCCCGGCCGGCGCCGACCCCGCGACCGCCCCGTACAACCACGCGGCCGGCGCCCGGTTCGACGACTCGGTGCTGCCGCTCGCGTCGGCGCTGCTCGCGGGCCTCGCGCTGGACCGGCTCGCGGAGGGCTGAGGGCGCGAGGCTCCCGGCGCCCGGCCCGGCGACGGCGCCGTCCCCGCCGTCGTCGCACCGTGTCCGGCGCCGAGCCCGCGGGCGGCTGTCAGCAGGTGGCGAGCCGTGGCGCGTCGACGTTCATCGGGGGTGGCAGCCGATCAGGTGGGGGGACTCGCGCAGGAGCGTCGTGGCCAGGGTGAGGCCGAGGGTGTTGTCCGGGGCGGCGACGGGGATGTCCAGGACGTGGTGGCGGGTCGCGTCGTGGACGGACTGGTACGCGAGGCGCAGGCGTCGTCCGTGGCGGAGGGTCATGAGCAGTCCGTGGTCGTCGAGCCAGCCGAGGGGGGCCCAGCGCCCGGGACCGGGGTCGTCGGGTCCCAGGCGGTCGACGGGGACGTCCTCCCGGCGGCCGGTCGCCAGGTCCAGGACGACGGGATCGTTGCCGTTCTGGACCAGGAGCCGGGTCTCGTCGGGGCTCCACGCAGGGTTGCCGCGGAGCCAGGCCCGGTCCAGATACTCCTGGCTCTGGCCGGTGGCCAGGTCGGTGCGCACGAGGTAGGCGCGGCTGTCCGTCGGCCGGTGGTGGCTGGTCACGAGCAAGCGCCCCGACGGGGAGAACTGGGCCGCGGGCCCGGCGTCGGTCGGGGCGAGGAGGTCGCGCAACGGCAGGTCGCGGCTCACGCCTGAGCGGTCGACGAGCCGGTACCGGCTGTGCATGTCCTCCGGAGTCACGCCGCGGGGAGGGCGCTCGACCTCGAGGCGGAGGTCACCTGCGGGACTGTCGTACACGTCGGTGGCGATGTCAGTCGCGAGCGTCACGGCCCCGGAGCGGACCTCGAGCCGTCCGCGGGTGAGCGTCCACGTCTCCGACTCGGGCGAGGCGCGGCGTCGGTAGTGCAGGGAGGTGCCGTCAGCGCTGAGGCTCGTGAGCTCCATCACGACGGAGCTCGCATCCGCGTCGGGTTCCGCACGGGGCAACGTGAGCAGTCCGCGGTGCGGGTCCCACGCCCGTGCGTTCCCGTTCGCGAGCAGGACGAACGGCACCGGCCCGTCCGGGCGTCCGGCACGGGCACGGTCGACCTCGTGGAACGCAGGCAGCCAGTCCGGGCGAACCGCCGCGCGACGCTCGACCGGTCGTGGTTCACCAGCGGCGGCGAGCTCGTCGGCCAGGGCCTCGACGTCCACGCCCTCGTCGTCGGGCAGGTGCAGGAGGTTGGTCAGGCGCACAGGCGTGCAGCCGTGGCGGCGCAGCTCCTCGACCAGGATCCGCAGGCACGTCCGCGCCCGGTCGGGGAACGGGTCCTCGTCGTCGCGGGCGTCGAACGCCAGCACCACCGAACCGCCGTCCATGTCGGGGTAGCCGAACGGGTCCAGGGCCTCGTCCTCCGGGTCCAGCCCGACCTCGAACCCGTCGTCGTCGACCCCCGTCCAGCGCCGCCAGGCCACGTCGCACGCGTGACGCGTCCGCGCCAGGTCGTCGGCCTCGACCCGCACCCAGCAGCGCATCGCCACGAACTCGCCCGGCGTCAGCACCGGACCGAACACGTCCCCGCCGCACCGCACGTCCGGGTCCGGCCACTCGGTGCGGACCGCCAGCGCCCACAGGCCCTGCGACCGCCGGATCTCCTCGCCCTCCGGGTCCCCGGCCGCGCACTCGAGCGCAGCACGCCACACGTCGTCCCCGCTCACCGCACCGGTCATGCGGCGGACGCTACGTGGCGTGCTGCGCCGCTGAGCCCGCGAGGGCGGTCGCGGAGCGCTGCGCCACCCGCCTGGCCCAACGGGTCACCAGGGCGATCGGGCGTCCGCGACGATGGACCCCATGCGCGCCGTCGTGGTCGAGGAGTTCGGTCGGGTTCCCGTCGTCCGTGA